>JAJTDX010000053.1 GCA_021298235.1 Cryomorphaceae bacterium
TGCAATCACACATTTTAACAGCTGCTTTTCGCTCAAATGAAATAAACTCTCGTTTAATTGTCTTTGAACAAACTCCATTTCATTCGCCGCCTGTCTAATTTCAAAGGGTTCGCCGCAACAGAAAACAGGCATGATTCCCGAATCAAGAGCTACATCAACCTTTTTCTTTAGAAAAGAATGATCTTCATGGAACAATGCCCTTCTTTCCGAATGTCCGATCAGAACCATGTCTGCTCCTGCATCTTTTATCTGAAGAACAGATACTTCGCCGGTGTAAGCTCCTTGTTCAAGCGGGTAAAAATTTTGTGCCCCTACCCGCAATTTGGAATCAGATTCGCTCACATACTGAATGTATGGAAATCCAGGGAATACTCCAACTTCCGAATTAACAGGAGCAACATAGGTATGAAGTTCACTAACAAGCGATTTTACCTCTTTGCTTGTGAGGTTCATTTTCCAATTGCCGTAAACACGTTTTATTCTGACTGACATAGCATGAAATAACCCGTTGAAGATACAAAAAATAAAAAAGGGAACCTCAAAGGCTCCCTTCTAGATTAAACTTATCAAATTTAATTCTCTACTGCAAACATTCCTACACCGCAACCTTTCGCGGCTCCTTCGAATTCGAAAAACAAAGCAAACGTTCCTGTCGTTTTGCAGTTAAAATCCACATAAGGAAAGTGTTTCCCTGTTGTTTTATTGAATGAAGTTGCTAACAGCACCGATTTCTTTTCATTCTGATAAATCGACATAATCATTTTGGTTTTGTTCTCCGGATTATTAATCGGTAATAATCGATACTTCAACCCTGATTTCAAGGATATCATAAAAAAATCTGCCGGGGGATCCGTTGGTGTTCCACTGGACAGAGAAATTCTATAATCTTTGATTAATTTGAAAGGAACTACTTTAGTTAGTCCAACTGCATACTCCTCTTCTCCCGTACATTTTCCTTTCATTTCAGCAGACTCACGAAAGGAAAACATTAATAATCCCACAGAAATGAGAAAGGAAACTAATAATAAATTCTTTTTCATGATCTGTTATTTTAAAAGTTCATCTCGCATGCTAACAGTGGCATCGATAACCGCATTAATTTGATTTTTGGTTGCGTGGATTTTCGTTTCACTTTTGTCCACAAAAATAAGTTCACCATTAATCTCCTGCATTTCGGGCTCACGAATGATTTGCTCGATTTTAATGTTGTCATATAGTTTTTTCAATCCCGACATTGAGGAGGAAAGTTTTAAAAAGTATGGATCTGACTCTGCCTTCTTCAATAAACCAGCAAGTTTTTCCACACTTTCCTTCTGTTCTGCAACTCTATTTTTCATTTCATCTGTCATCTTACTCTTCGCAAGATTCGAAATGATATAAGAACCTTCCAACCATGTTCCAAGTACGATCAAAATAGACAACTCATTGCGGCCTTTGTTTCTAAAATGTGCCTCCATTTTGTTAAAAGATTCGGTGGACATCTGAAGCAATGAATCTGCATTGGAAGAATTTTTTGCCATACTTATCATTCGATCAAAATCAAAGAACTGGTCGATCTCAAGATCTTTAGAAAGCATGCGTATCGCTCCAAGGTAATCCATCGCGATAAAGGACTTCTCATAAATATTAATGTACCCCATGTCTCCACCAAATGCTCCCATGGCAAGCGCTTTGTCATAATTTGAACCGAAACGCTCTAAATTTTTTGTGGGTATTAGGATGCTGCTTGAAAAGGGATTTCCGGCATTTTTAATAACCAATGAGGTCTCAATAGGTGAAGGAAAAGACTGAATAAGGAGATCCAAATCTTCTTTACTTATCTTCAAATTCATCTTTTTCGAATTCAGGGAATCTTCCAATCCATTCGAACCGGAATTTGAACAAGATGTGGAAACACCAAAAATTAGGATCATCAATGAAAGAGCAAGTAGAAAACGGTTACAGTTCATTTTTTCAGGATTTATTTACGTTTGTTAAAGTTCATTTCCAAAAGACGTTTTAAGACGTCAAAATACAGCGCGACGAAAGTACCCAGAATGAATATCCAGATCACGATCACGTTATACCAAAAAGTCGGAATTGTTTGTCCAAAGATTGTCTTGACCGGAACATACATTAAAGCTCCTTTCAATTGAAAATTTGGATCGAGATGATCGCGCACAAAGACAAAATCATAATTCTGAAAAACTACATTGTCTTGTATAAAATAACGGTTCTTTGTAGTTGTATTCTGAACAATTTCCGAGATATCCTCATTGTCTGTTTCATTTTTTTCAGCAGTCAATACGTCGGCTCCAACCTTATTTTCGAGGAGAAAAATATGCTCATCCTTCATTCGCGACAATTCATTCTGTCGTTCCTGATAATACTCTTTGAGCTCATCAATTAATGTTTGAGCCTGCGCTACAGTCAAAATTTTAATTGGACGTTTCTTATCTTTCGGGAGGGATTTTCGTGAGAACTCAAACCTCAATGTGTTGACAATCGTATCTGAGGCTAACTTTTGCGTTTGATTTGTTAAAAGATCCTCAAGATAAGGCAACAAATAAGATGTGCGGTAATTGTACTCACTTATCAACTGATCGTACTCATAAAGTCGACTTTCGTATGCGTTTGATGTGAATTGTCTAACCATTGCAGCTTCGTAAGCCCAGTTTGAAACCATTCCTTTTGAAATTACAGGAACCGTATTCCCACCACCAACTGAAGGATTGAGGTTTTCGAACTTGAACATTGCGCCGCCCAAGATCATTTGTGGAATTACTATGAGCGGAATAATCACATAAATTGTTACGATACTTTTGAAACTAGAGGACAATAACAAGCCTAAAACATTCCCAAAAACAAAAACAGAAAAGATTAATATCCAGTAATAAGTAAAATTATCTTTAAGTCCGATAATGCTGTTTCCTACAGCACAAAGCAAGAAGGACTGGATCAATGACAATATCATTAAATAAGTGAATTTCGACTTCAAATAACTCATTCTGGAGAGTCGAAGGAATTTCTCACGCTTGATGATTTTCTGATCTTTAAAGATCTCCTCTGCACTAATAGAGAGCCCTACAAACAAGGCCACGATAACCAACATGAATATGTAGGCCGGAATATTTTGATTGGAAGCAAACGAATAACTCTTACCTCCATTTGAAGAACTACGGATTATAAAACTAAGTAGTGCTGCTAGTACAGGAGCCTCAAGTAAGGCAATTAAGACGTACTGTTTATCTCTAAGTCGAGCTAGGATATCTCTTTTGAAGAAAATTGCAAACTGTCGAATTCTACCGGGTATTTTAACACTGCTCAGTTTCTCCTGAACCTTTGATGTGTCTTTCTTCGGTTGGGGAATTTGCTCCTTGTAAAAAGCATTCCATTGTTCGGGACTAATCTTTCTGGTTTGTGTGTAATTTCCAAAATCATCGATTGCTTTGTCCTCCAGCGTATCGAAAATTTGTTCAGGATTTACATTACCACAAGTTCCACATTCACCAATCTCCTGATTAATTTGATGCGTGAGTGTTTTAAAGTAAATGACTGCTTCAATCGGATTTCCATAATAAACTGGAAAACCACCTACATCGAGAATAAACATCTTATCGAAGAGTTTATAGATCTCACTAGACGGTTGGTGAATGACTACAAAAATGAGTTTGCCGGTCTGTGCCAACTGCTTCAGAAGGTTCATTACGTTCTCCGAATCCTTGGAAGAAAGTCCTGAGGTAGGCTCATCTACGAAAAGTACCAGAGGTTCTCTGAGCAACTCCAGCGCAATGTTCAAGCGTTTACGTTGACCTCCCGATATTTTTTTATTGAGCGGTGAGCCGACTTGAATATCTTTTATCTCAAAAAGACCCAGATCACGAAGAACCTTCTCAACTCGTTGTTCGATTTCTTCCTTACCCCATGAAGCATTTATAAGTTTTGAATTGAAGTACAAGTTTTGGTAAACGGTCAACTCCTCCATCAACAAATCATCCTGCGGAATGAAACCGATGTTCGCCTTACTTTCAGGAGTGTTTATAGGAAAACCGTTCAACCGAACGTCCACCTGATCAGTAGGATCCAATCCGGAAAGTACATTCAGCAACGTTGTCTTTCCTGCTCCGGATCCACCCATTATGCCAAAGAGCGTTCCTGATTCCTCAATGATCTCTATTCCTCTAAGTGCTACTTTACCATTGGGAAACTTGTAGGATTCAATCGTGCCATGAAAGATGAATTGTTCTACTTTATCGCGTCTTCTTAAGTCACTGAGTACTTCACTGTGGAAAATAGATGCCTTAGGAGTTCGTATGGTCGCGCCATCACTGACAACGTATGTTTTTCCTTCTTTGATCTGTAGACCATTCAGGTTAACATTGGCTTCATTTCTAAAGCGGAAAAGTAGAATTCCAGCGGATTCAACCCAACAAAAATAAAGCAAGCCGAGCAGGCCTTCTTTCTGTATGCATTCGTCGCTTGCTACAGGATGAATGCTTTTGTCTAGATACCGCTGAAAAGAAGAATTTGTAAGAACAGAATTGTCATCTCGAGCAGCAGAAAAGGCATGAATTGCTTTAAACTCATCCTGATCGATCTTGAAGACATCTCCAATAGTCTTCAACAACTCCAAACGCAATTGAGAGATCTCTTCAGTGATGTAAACAAACTCTGCAATGCGCAGAAGAACAATGGATTTTTGTTTTTGCGAAAGCGTTTTGTTAATCTTTTTACAGATAGATAAAGTTCGGACCGAGTCTTTCACGGAGGTCCTGCTCACATCACCAGTAGGCGACGGTTCCTGATTCTTGTAATCTATATATTGTTCGTAGTAATTATCGAAACGATCTCTTGAGATCTGAGACAAGAGAAATTCCTTCACGTATTCATCATGAATAGTTTGTCCGCCATCATCCTGTTTACTCAGAATGGCGAACAATTGCATGAGGGCTTTCAGTATCTCTTCACTCATTTTCTAACGAATCAGATTCCAACAATCGTGAAAGGTACCTCCACTAATTCAGAGTATTCTTCTGCAGCCTCTTCCATGTCTGTGTCGCGTTTGTCATAATTCCAAACGATTTCAATAGTATTGCTCCCACCCGTATGTATATCCTCCAGGCGCATGAGAATATCAAGAATCAACTTGGAGGATGCTGTATTGAAATATTCTAGGTTCACAATGAGTTTGTACTCCCCTCCCGGTGTTTCCTCCAGTTGGTCAAGCCAGTCCATGACCGGGGCATAAAAAGTTGTAACGTCTTCAGGTAACGATCTTCCGGAGATCTTCATTTCTTTTGCATCCGGAGAAAAATCAATTTCAGGGGTATCCTCTGTTTTTGCTATATACAATTTTTCCATAATCCTTAAATTAAATCGAAGGTACTTTGTTAATGCTTGCTTTCAGTGTAAAATAATTATACTCGTTAGAATCGATGGCAAAAATACCATATTCCAACTTGTTTTCAGATTTTCTTGCCATATCAATAAATCCCAGACCGGCTCCTCCAACCTCAGAAATCCGAGAGTTTAATCGTGCTTGCTTGTAATATTCTTTGAGCTCATCGGCATTCAAGGAATTAACCGTATCAATCTTTTCCGTGACCACGTCCACCTTATCCTTGCGAATCGGATTCCCAGTAACCACGTTGAAATCATTTTCATTCTCAATCAGAACAAAACAAGATTCAACGATTTTGTCTTGTTCTGAAGTAAATTGATGTTTTGTTATGTTTTGGAGCATTTCCACCATAACGTTGAACATTTTTTTCTTAACGAGATCATCCACTCCTGTAGCTGTTAACTTGCCTTCAGCATAATTCAACATTGACTTGACAATGTCCTGATTGAATTCCCCCGAGTATACAAGAACTGCGTTCTGATGGTTCATGATCGTATGAATCTGTTGCAGCGTAGATTCCATGAGCAGTTGGTTATTAATTGTTAATTATGGTTATTTCTAGAACTAAAAAATGGTTTGGACCATGATCCTCAATGCGGTATTTCATATTGCCCTCTGAACGCAATCGAATGTCAGTGAGTGCAAGAAAATCTCTTTGTTCCAACGTAAGTTCTTGTCTACTGGAAAGGATCTCATTTTTCCTAGAGCGGATCGTATCCTCATCCATAAGTAGAAAGTTACTAAAAAGGCTATCCAATCGATCTTTTCTTTCACCTTGGAGGAGCGTTCCTACCTCAATCAAGTATCCATTTTCAATGCGACGAATAAGTAACACAGAATCTTTTCTGGACGCATTAGACTGTTCTGAGGAACAAATGTTTTGAACACATTCTACCACTACGCCAAAAATTTTGTTCTTGATGGTTACGTCGATTTCCTCTCCCTCGATTTTTCGTTCGACAATCGTTAAAACCGACTTGGAGAGCAGATCCTCAAAATTATCTCTCAAGGCAATCAGATAATTGCCGTCGGACATGACTTTTTGTAATTCAAGTGTATAATTCATTTAAACTTGTAATCCGATTAATAAAACATCATCCACTTGTTTATTGGATCCCTTGTAGGCTTCAAAAACACTGTGAACCTCATCCCGAAGTTGGTTCATGGGCAATTTCGAATTCGCGATCAAGAACTCCTTAAGGCTCGCAGACATCCATTTGATATTTTCCGGTCCGCCAACCTGATCAATAATACCGTCAGAAAATACAAAGACACGATCACCTTTTTGAAGCTGTATTACTTGATCCGAATAGGTGTTACGATTACGGTACTGCATGCCTCCAACTGGAAACTTATCCCCTTTAAAGACTTCAAGCTCTCCATTTCGAACAAGAAACAAAGGCAAATGTGCTCCGGAAAAAATAAGTTCACCTTTGGAAAAATTCACTCTGCATAATGCCGCATCCATACCGTCGGCTGCTTTATTTCCCTCAGCATCTTGCTTCAGCGTGCTCACAACAGAACGATGCAGTTCCAGAAGTATTTCGGCGGGCGTTTTGCAGTTTTCACCATTCATGACAATTGAATTGAGAAGAAGGTTCCCGATCATGGACATCATAGCGCCCGGAACCCCATGGCCGGTGCAATCTACAGCAGCAAAATATACGAATTCATTCTTTTTTAGCATCCAAGGGAAGTCACCACTGACAACATCCTTTGGTTTGTAATATACAAAATGGTCGCCCAAAGCATCCTGAAAAACCTCATCGGATGGAATGATCGATTGCTGTATACGAAGAGAATAATTAATGCTATCAAGGATTTTTTTACTCTGTTCCTCGATGACCGCTTTCGAAGCTTCAAGTTCCTTTTTTAAACTTCTTTCTCGAAAAGTGGCAGTGATCAAATGTGCATTGGTTTCAGACAGTTCCTCTACCTGCATTTTTTGCATATTTAACTCTTCACTTAGGGATCGCTGTTTCTTTTCATAGCTAAATATGGTTCGAATCAAACTTGCCAAGGCGAATACATCCGTACGCTTCTTGTGAGCATAAAAAATGTACTCGTCTTCCGCATCCCCGATTGATTCGGAAAGCAGAAGAACGGGAGTTCTGTATACAGCATGAACAGATGAGATGAGGTCAGACGCATTACCCAGCCTGGTTTCATCCATAACATAAAGTTGGGGGGGCTGAATTTCCAGTTCTTTAAGCACCATATCCACATCAGGTCCAAAGTCGCTCACCCGATAATCATCCCCGAGAATGGAAAGAACCTCCTCTGCGATACCCGGATCGGAACCGATAAACATTATTCGTTTTTGCCCGGTCATTCTTTTGACGATTGAGTTGTTTCCTCGAACTGGGAGGTAATGCCTTGCATAAAATTCTTGTCAAACAGCCACAGGAATTCGGGGTTGAAATGGACACTCGATGAACTGAAACTAGTTTTGAAACTCACGATGTACAAACTGTCTGAGATTTCTTGTTTGACAAACTCGATCATTTCGTTATAATTCACTTTTTTCAAAGCAGGTACATCCCCATGCATCTTTGTTTTCAAGATATTCGAAAAATGTGTGATCACTGAGGCAGAAATAATATTATCCACCTCCAAGAGAATTCCATCACTCATTTCAGCCATCATTTCGGGACTGTTTTTGATTTCGTCCGGAAGTGCTACATTTCGAAGGTGATTGGCCTCCTCCTCAGAAAAAATAAGACAACAAATTCCTTGAATTTCACCTACCACCTTCGTGAGTAATAAATGTATATTTTCCTCTCCCTTCCGATCCAGATCCAGGGGATCACAATCCAGGCATCCATCATCACTAGTATCCAGGTCGATTTTTTCATTCATAAAAAATGATAGAGACTCTGCAGCCTTCGTCAATCCTGCCGAAATGATTTCCTTAGCCTTTCGTTTTTGGTCTTTTGTAAGCGTATTCATAATCTTAGAACAATTTGTCCACACGATCGACCAAAACCTCAGGTGTAAAAGGCTTGACAAGGTAGTCCTGTGCTCCATTTGCTTTACCTTCCTCAACCACGTCATCCTGACCAACGGCTGAGATCATAATGATCTTCGATTGAATGCCTTCCGCACGGAGTTCTTTCACGATATCTATACCAATCATGTCCGGAAGAATATTATCCATTGTGATCAGATCGGGTTCATGTTCGAGTGCAAGTTCGATTCCCTGACTACCTGTTCCAGCTTGAGCTATCACTTCATATCTACCAGTTGCACCAAGCGCAGAGCTGATCATCGTGCGCATGTACATGGAGTCATCAACAATTAATACTTTTTTCATTTTCTACTTTTTATTTTACTTTTTGCAATGTATGTTTACTTATTTCTGATAGTGGCAGAATACTGCTAACCCCATTCAGTCGAATTGCTTCCTTAGGCATTCCGAAGACAACACAGGATTTCTCATCTTGGGCAATTGTGTATGCACCAGCCTCTTTCATTTCCAGCATTCCTTTTGCTCCATCATCCCCCATACCCGTAAGAATAACTCCAAGGGCATTTTTACCCGCGTAGCGAGCTGCGGATCTAAAAAGCACATCCACTGAGGGCCTGTGACGATTGACCAAAGGTCCATCCACTACCTCAACGAAATATACTGCTCCACTTCGCTTGAGCATCATATGTTTTCCTCCTGGTGCAAGCAACGCCTGACCTCTCAAAACTTTATCTCCGTTTTCTGCCTCTTTTACAGTCACCTGAGATAATTCATCGAGACGCTTGGCAAACTGACGAGTGAACTGCTCGGGCATATGCTGAACGATAACCATCCCCGGACAATCCGCAGGAAATCCGGATAAAAATACTTTTAGCGCCTCTGTTCCGCCGGTCGAGGCACCGACAGCAATGACACTCTCCGTTGTTCGAACCATGCTACGAACAGTTGTCTTTTCAAGTATCGCATCGGCAGAAAGTTTGGGCGCCACGTATCCTTTTGCATCGTTGTTTGAAATTTCTTTTTTGACAACTTTAGCTCGAGCGGCCTGTTTAATCTTGTCACAAAGTTCCTGTTGCGTACGTTCAATTTGATCCTTGGTGTTCACCTTAGGCTTTTCAATAACATCAATGGCACCATATTCATATGCCATCAAGGCTGTATCCGAGTCTTTTTCTGCCAAGGTTGAAATGATGACTACAGGAATAGGATGCTGTGTCATGATCTTCTTAAGAAAAGTTAATCCATCCATTTTGGGCATTTCAATGTCCAAAGTGATTACATCCGGAACTACCGTCTTCATTTTCTCTACAGCAGCAAAGGGATCTGCAGCGCTGGCAACAACTTCAATTTCCGGATCACTCTCCAGAACAGCAGTTAGTGTCTGCCTTACAAGAGCAGAATCATCTACTACCAACACCTTTACTTTATCCGTTGCCATCCTGAGTAGGTTTATTCAAAAACTTCATCATCACTTGACCAGTTCCCGTATCGTACCTTAACTTACGTCCTACTTTTCCAAAGACATTTTCTGCTACGATCGGAATGCGATGCTGGGCTAGAAGCTCCTTTGCCACCTCCACATTCCGCAATCCTATTTCCATTGAACTATTGATCTGACTTGCTCCTCCAAACAATTTTGCTCTGAGATGTTCCTTTTTGCATCCCAGTTGCAGCATGCGATCGATTAGTTTTTCAATTGCTATATTGCCATATTTTGGAGTAGCAAGTCCATCTCCATTCCACAAAGGAAGCATGTAATGATTGATTCCTCCAATTTTTTTTTGATCGTCATATAAACAAACAGCCACGCAAGAACCAAGGATCGTATCCACAAGGTAGGGAACCTTTTCAGCAAAAAGAGCAGAAGGATAAAGATAATGCTTGTTTGCATTATCCTCAGCCGAAACCGTTTCCTTTTCATTATGTGAATGATCCCGATCCATCTAGTACAGCTCAAAAAAGCATATCATCGTCAGCTGAATCAAAAAGAAAATCGTTGCCGTCAGAAGAAAATACATCCTCATGTTGATTTCCTTCAAGTTCTTTCACTTTAATCATAAATAGTGTGCCCTTACCCGTTTGGCTCTTCACCTCAATCGTTCCGTCAATAATATCCAGCAAGGCCTTCGTAACGCTCAATCCAAGACCGTGTCCTCCATACGTTTTGGTTGAACCGGCTTCTATCTGATGAAAACGATTGTAAATATTTTGCAGATCCGCAGCCTCCATTCCAATTCCGGTATCCGAAACAGACACAGTCAAAACACCATCTTTAAGATCAGAAACAATCGTAACTGAACCATTATCGTGATTGAATTGAATTGCATTAGACAATAAATTACTCAGAATCAAATGCAGCTTTTCAGCATCGCTTCTAAAGATTACACCATCGTCAATTCCATGCTGAACGTGAAGGACGATCCCTTTCCTTGTTATTTTCCTTGAGTAGGAATCAATCACCGACTCGATCAGTGACCTCACATTGACAGAAATCACCGATAAAGGCGCCTCTCCAGCCTCTAGTTCGGCAGAAACAAAAATATTTCTCAATTGAAAATCAAGTTCAAATGCCTCAGACTGGATCATCTCCGCACATTTCTCTTGCATATCCTCTGGAACGGTACCCAAAGAAAGGTTTTTTGAGAGCTCGAGAATTGATGCTAATGGATTGTTAATCTCATTTCGAATGTTAGAAAGAAAGTTGGTTTTAACTTTTTCAGATTCAACGAGTTTTTGATTCACCTCATTTAACTTTTTAATCAGCTCACGCTCAGCCTCAAGCATTTCCCTGTTTTTATCAAAACGGCGCTGAAGTTCTTCGAGCAATTCTCTATCGGTCAATTCATGGTTCATAATGAATCTATTTATCAGATCTTTTGAAAGATCGTCGGTTTAATTTGTTTTAGTGGCACATCCATTGCTGAAATGGATTCCGAATGACCGAGGAAGAAATATCCTCCTGTCTTTAAGTGTGTACACAATTTATTGATCACCTTTTCCTGTGTTGGCCTGTCAAAATAGATGAGGACATTTCTGCAAAACAACAGGTCAAAATCCTTGGGTATACCTGTGTATACATCGTCAATTAGATTCAAGCGAGCATAACGTGTTTTGGCACGAAGTTCAGGAATGATACGAATCATTGGATTCTCCTGATCTTTGCTCCGTAGCAGATATTTCTTTTTCTCAGCTAAAGGTACCACATCTACCCTATCTGTGGGATAAATTGCTGTTCGAGCTTTCTCAAGAATTCTGGTTGAAATATCCGTACCAAGTATTGAAAAATCAAACTGGGGGTTTTGTTCGCGAAATTCACTCAGAACAAAGGTCAATGTATATGGTTCCTCTCCTGATGAGCAAGCTGAGCTCCATACTTTCAAATGTTGGATGCCATGTCTGAGAATCATCTCTGGCAAAGCCACTTGTTTCATGAAATCAAAATGGATCGCCTCTCTGTAGAAATCAGTCTTGTTCGTAGACACCACATCGATCATATGGATGATCTCATTTTCTCCACCTTTTCCGGAAAGAACAAAATCACAATACTCTTTGAATGTCGCGATACCATTTTCCTTCAGTCTCGCCTTTAAACGAGACTGAAGCATGATCTTCTTATTGAGCGGCAACTTGATCCCGTAGTAAGTGTAAATAAACTGACTCAGGCGATCAAAATCTTTATCACTCAATTCCGACTGGTATGCGGAAAAGTTAACTTCCATGCCCGGTTTTTCAGAACTTCATGAAATCATTGTCCAGTGCATCAGGTCCACCCAAATTGATGTTTACCTTTCCTGACGAACCATTACCAGGTGAGGGTGCAGATGCCTTTGGTGCCGGTCTTGTGCTCTGAACTCTCGCAGGTTGCGGTGCGACATACTTTTGTGTTAAACCATCGATTTTAAAGAACGCAACTGCTTCCTGAAGTTGAAGGGACTGTGAGTTAAGTTCTTCTGCACCTGCTGCCAGTTCCTCGGCAGTAGCTGCGTTTTCCTGAACCACATTATTCAAATTCTGAATGGCATTATTGATCTGCTCAGCTCCTGAACTTTGTTCAACACTGGATGCCGTAATCTCTTGCACCAGATCAGATGTTTTCTGAATATTCGGCACTACCTCACTCAGCATTTCACCTGATTTTTGAGCAATATCAACGCTTTTTGCAGACACCTCATCAATTTCACTTGCTGCAATTTGGCTTCGCTCGGCGAGTTTACGAACCTCCGCTGCAACTACAGCAAAGCCTTTCCCATGTTCACCAGCTCGAGCTGCCTCAACGGCTGCGTTCAATGCAAGCAAGTTTGTCTGACGAGAAATCTCACCAATAATAGAGATTTTCGAAGCAATAGTTTTCATTGAATTTACTGTTTCAATCACCGCCTCTTTGCTGTTAAGAATCTCTTTTGCAGCACCGGTAGAAATTTTCTCCGTCTGACGTGAGTTGCTCGTATTCTGTTGAATGTTTGCTGTCATCTCCTCCATGGAAGAAGAAATTTCCTCCACTGAACTAGCTTGATTTGTGGCACCTTCTGACAGTTGTTGTGCCGAGCTGGACATCTCTATACTAGCTGCCGCGATGTTATTAGCATTGGTAACTACAGTAGAGATAAGATTACTTAAAATGTCGATGGATTTATTCAAAGATTCACCCATAGTTCTCAGTTCTCCCCTCGTTTCAATTGAATACTTCTGAGTAAGGTCACCTTCTGAGAGAGCAGTTAAAACACGTTTTGTTTCTGCCGCAGCGTTTTGTGTTTCACGCGCTTCATCCATCAAGTCACTCAGTTTATCTACCGTATCGTTAAGAATTTCACCGATCATTTTGAGTGAACCTTTGGTATCAACCATGTACTTCTGAGAATAATCTCCATCAGAGATTGCTGTCAAAACACGTGAAACTTCCTCTGCGGCAAGTTTTGTTTCAATTGCCAGGTTTGTGGCATCGGTAACATCTGTTGCAATTTTTACTACCTTAAAAATTCGGCCCATGTCATCCTTCACAGGCGAATAAACGGCTTGTAGCCATTTCACTTCACCGGATCGTGTAACTCTTTTGAATAGACCGTTTTTAGGGATTCCTGCCGCAAGATCATCCCACAGCTTAATGTACTCCGCTGAATTTGCAAATTCAGGCTCTACAAACATGCGGTGATGCTTCCCTTGAATTTCAGAAAGTGAGTAGCCCATTGCATTCTGGAAATTATCATTCGCGGTAAGGATATTTCCTTTGGTATCGAATTCGATGTAAGCGTAACTCGCATTGATCGCATTGACCACACCTTCCGCGGCTAATTTTTCAATCGTAACATCAGTATTATCATATCGGACTCCAAGGTATTTCACCGGTTTACCATTCGGGCCAAGTACAGGAGCAAAGATCCCATCGACGTAGTACGGTGTGCCATCCTTACGCATGTTCTTAACAGGTCCACGGAAAATCTTACCTTTTCCGATAGTACCCCACAATTCTTTGAATAGCTCCTTAGGACTATCCGGGTGTCGAACCATATTTTGATTTGAACCGACGAGCTCTTCTCTAGTGTATTGTGAGACCTCACAATGTTTATCATTTACATAAGTAATATACCCCTTAAGATCAGTTTCTGAAACGATACACAATTCATCCACTAACTTCATTCGTGCATCAATCTCTCTTTCCTGCTGATCCATTTTCTCCTTAGTCTCGATCAATGACTGCCCAAGCGACTCGAATGCAACCGTAAGCGGGCTATCTTGAGAAAGCTCGATGTGGACATTTAAATTTCCTTTGGCTAATTCCTCTGTATGAGAAGTTATCTTGTGAAAGGTGCCAACCAAATTTTTCAATGCTTTCACTACAGATTCGTCGAATAAACCCGTTTTTTCGACTGAAACATCGGCCTGTCCCTTCGCAAGTTTGTTCAACACTTCTACCAATTTTTTATTTTGTAACGATCGTTGGTGAAGGTTTTATTTTTCGTTCATCGTAATCGAATACCTCAGATACAAAATCTACCAAGGCACCCACCATGATCTGCTCCTCGTTGAAGGTAATGTTCACTACGAGTATACACGTATTGATCGTAAAATCAATGGGGGTCATCCCAAACTTGACACGCGTATCGATCACCGGCAATACCGCCCCCCGCAGGTTGATCACGCCAACCAAAAAAACAGGAGCTTGAGGCACCTTGGTAATTTTTGGCACCTCTAGAATCTCCATGATCTTCATCACAGGAATTGCGAAATGTTCGGTATCCAGTTTGAACGACAAAAAAGATTTCGCCTGGCCGTTCAATACTTCTTCTTCCTCTGTTTTCATACCTTACTGTCCATTTTAATGTGTTTTGTATAGAGTTCAACAATCTTGTGAGTATCTAGCACAAGTGCGATTGAACCGTCGCCAAGAATTGTCGCACCTGAGACAAAATCCTGATTTCTATAATATTTACTGATCGGTTTTACCACAGCTTGATACTCACCAATAATAAAATCAACACTTATACCCACTTCATTATCTCCGTCACTAACTACGATCAACTGCGAAGATGATCCGTCAGCCAATGACTCGTAGTTGAATTCTTCACGCAAGTTAATGTAGGGAACCTGACGCTCATCCAATAAAAGCAAACGATTGAAATTTTTCAGCATTTCCTCGTTCTTCACTTCGTAACATTTACGCACCACACTCAGCGGAATTACGTAGCGAACACCGCTAATCTCTACAAGTAATCCATCTATAATTGAAAGGCTCAGAGGAAGCTTAATCGTAAGCGTGGTTCCATGATCAGGCTTGGAATCAACAGTTATGATTCCTTTAAGGTCGGTTATGTTTCTTTTAACTACATCCATACCTACTCCTCTACCCGATACATCAGTAACAACTTCAGCCGTACTAAATCCGGGATGAAAAATAAAATCGAAGATCTCTTTATCCGAAAATTCGTCTTCTTCGCGCATTAAGCCTTTCAAAATCGCCTTCTCCCGAACCTTCTTTACATCTATTCCTTTTCCGTCATCGATCACCTGAATAAAAACTGAAATTCCCGAATAATAGGCTTTCAACTTAACCATTCCCTGACGCGGTTTTCCCTTTTGCTCGCGCAGATCTGCCTTTTCTATGCCATGATCCATACTATTGCGAATGATGTGCATTAATGGATCCGTAAGGGTTTCGATAATAGTCTTATCAAGTTCAGTCTCACCACCTTCCGTCAAAAACACCACTTCCTTACCGAGCATGTCAGACATATCACGAACCAATCGCTGAAATCGGGCAAACATATTGTTAATCTGCACCAACGTCATTCCGAAAGAAATGTCTCTAAGTCGCCTGGAAAGTTTTTCGATGTTCTCTGAAATGACCTCTAATTCAGCACTATTGTTATTTTCTGAGAAAAGAGATAATGAAGCTTGAGTCGTAACGAGCTCACTTACCAAATTCATAAGTTCATCCAGCTTATCAGAGGATACACGTATACTGGAAATTGCTTTTTCTTTTTCTGTATTCTTTTTTTGAGGCGAATTAGAAGTAATTATCAAGTCTTGTTTCTGATCTTCCTTCTCCTCCTGCTCAACTGGAATGGATTCCGCTATTGCGATAACCTCCTCTAGAGGAAAATGGGTTGATTTCAAATGTAATTCCTTTGCTCTGGAAAGGAACTGTTCATGCTTTAAGATTCCTGTCAATAAAAATTTATGAATGTCGATTCGAGCGTCATCCTCGGCAAAAATGAAAACATCTCGAATCTGTTCTAAAGTGACATCTGTTTCAACTAAGATATCCCAGGAAGCGATGCATGTAGTTGGGTCAAATCCGTGAATATCCTTTACAGACTTAAAATGAGGTATCACAAAGGAAGGACCGAATTCAGCCAATTCATTGATTAGTAACAAGGGGTTTGAACCATTCATCAAAAACTCTAGTTTCGGCTCAAATTGAATAAAATAAGTCCCCTTGATTCTAACATCCTCGCTTTGAGCTTGGATTGAAAAACTCACAGGTTCCTGATCGCCTCCTGCATGTAGTCTAATTTCAGAGATCAGTCTAAAGTGATTTTCCTTGTTCGAAGGATCTGACAGATCAGAATCGAAAATGATTTGTTTCAAATGATCCAAAGATGCGAGTGTACAATTCAGGATTCCTTTTGAAAGATCCATTTGAGACTGTCTAATTTTGTCATAAATCGTCTCTAGGTCATGTACGAACTCTGCAATGACTGAAAGACCGAACATACTACTGTTGCCTTTCAAGGTATGCATCACACGGAAAACCTGCTCAATATTAGAATGATCAGAAGGGTTATCCTCCAGAACGAGCAGAGAAGACTCGAGATTTTCAAGTAATTCCTGTGCCTCCTGAATATATGTTGCTTTCAACTCATCCATCAGACCAAAACTTTTTTGACTACGGCGATTAATTTTTCCTTTACGAATGGTTTTATTATCCAACCGGTCGCTCCCGCTTGTTTCGCCTCTAGTTTCTTACTCTCCTGTGACTCCGTTGTAAGGATTAAGAGTGGGAGGAATTTATACTTCTCCTGCTTTCTCACCTCCTTAAGAAAGGTGATTCCATCCATCACAGGCATATTCAGATCAGAAATGATAAGGTCTACCTTATTTTCATTAAGCAGTCGGAGACCATCTGAGCCGTTCACACCGGCAACCACATTGTATCCTGCTTCTTTAAGACCCATAGACACCACAAGTCGAATACTTTCGGAGTCATCCACAATTAGTATATTCTTATTCATACTCAAATCTCATTTATGAGGCTGATGCAGTAATCTGGGAATTGAATTCCGAGAAGCCGCATGTGTTCAACATTTTTTTCTGTTCAGCTGTCAATTCAGCATTGATATAGGTGAATTTTCCAAAGGAATGATAGTTTACCCTCATCAAATTGAAAAGCTGAATCGTAGTAATATCTATTCCCTTGATCTCCTTTAAGACAAGTTCCACATGATCAAACTCATCGAAAAGAGCCGGGATCTTATCTTTCAACAAGTTCACATTTCGAATAGTCAGATCACCTGATAAATGAACAAAAACCTTTTTCTGAGTTTTTCTTTTAGATGGAATGAATTCCACCTTCATATCAGGAGAAACGATAGCATCAAGTGCGGAATTTCCGGAAATTGAAGGGACGGTCTGTGCAACAGCCTCAACAGAAACGGAGGAGCTCTCCTCAGGGGAGACATTCTCGGAGCTTCCCATAACGTGATCCTTTTCCAGATCAATATGCGGGATGAGCCGATCCAGCTTTAATTTTTTTCCTAATGCCATATTTGTTCATTTGATCCCATACCTCATCGGCCAGCTTGGAATAATCCTGACTAGCAGTAGACCTGGGTTGATAATATTGAATTGGAAGTCCGTGTGACGGAGCCTCCGCAATTTTTGTATTCGTCCTAATTAGTGTTTTAAAAACGGGATAATTTGTCTCTTCGCGGAAGACGTTAAGTACTTCCTTTGCGATATTCTTTCTAAGATCCACATTCACCGGCAACAAGCCAAGAAAAGTTAGACCCGGATTGAAGGTTTTACGTACATCAAGAATAGTCCTTGTCATGTACAACATCCCTTGTATACTGAGCACATCCAACAATACTGGTGTCAATGCAAAATCTGCAGCTACGAGTGCATTAACCGTGAGAAGTGAGCGCGATGGGGGGCAATCAAGAATAACGATATCATAATTCACTGTGACCCCGGAAAGTATTTCCCTGAGATAATGTGTTCGTTGATCCGCTGACTGCAAAGACAGTTCAATGTCTGCTAATTTTTCTGAAGATCCCAAAACATCAATTCCAAAAAGATGCTTTACCGAATCTTCGAAGGACTTATCTCCCGTAAACAGATCCGAAATATCTGATTCTTCAGGTGACAGGTCTATCGAATAAGACAAATTAGCCTGTGGATCAAGGTCTACAGCAAGGACACGCTTTCCCATTTTGGAAAACGACACAGCTAACGACAAGGAGGTTGTCGTTTTTCCGGTTCCACCCTTATGACTGCAAACAGCAAGTATCATTATAGAAGGTCAAGTAGCCTAAAAAAGTGCAATTTTGAGGACAATTTGGAGAATAAACCAAAAAATACCGCAGCAATTTTAAACAATACGTATATCTACGTAATACTCACTCACAAACCTGTCTCCTTTCGAAAACGATCGACTGAAGGAATCTGTATACTCGTAAATTTTGCCCGAACTTTACCACTCTCCAAAAACATTAATGAAGGATTTGAACGGGAGATTGTTTTGAGTTCGATAGCATCATTTACAAAAACCGGAATGCGTAATTTGTGATCAGATTTAAATCTCTGAATTTCCGTTTCAGAGGACGAGGTAAGTAGCACAAATGAGATTTTTCTGTCTCGACAAAATTGGAGCAAACTCTTTATCTTACTGATATTATCCCAATCAGCCGACGCCAGATCAAATGCCGTTAATACGAGTAACCTTTTTTCGTTAATAATCTCATTCCTGATTGAGATAAACGAATCGTTGGTACCCGTCCTAAGATGAGCTTGAACAAAATCCAAGGTCAATTCATCAGAACCTATTTTTCGGATGGAACGCGAAGGATCAAACTGTTCAGAAATAGTTGGAGGTATGGAATTGACAAGAACGTTCTGTTCCATGTGATCAAAGACATACTTATTTTCATCCCAAAGCTCTTTTCGCTGGGAATATAATTTTTCGCTGTACGATTCTAATTCTTTCGTTTGTTTGTTTCTCAAAACCATTACGTTTTCATATTTACCCGGCCGGCCGTTGTTCATCTGAAGCTTCAAATCCTTTCCAACGGCATAAGGACGAAAATCTTTTACCGGATCAAAATAGAGAACATAACATATAAAGATCAAACAGACCATGCCAACTGCCAACATACTTCCCCAATAATTGGAAAAGAAAGCACCTCCAACACGAAGCATCCACAAGGCTGAAACTATGACAAGAAGAAAGAAGATAATTGGAAAAAACCAGTTGAAAAGAATACTAAAAAGAGCAGTTATCCCTAATCCCCAAAGAATAAACCGTATATTTTGCCTTGCTTTATTTGGTTGAATTATCCATTGAGATAGGAAAATCCACAGAACGAGGTATAGTAGAAAAAGATCCTTCAGAAATGATTCTTGTGGGGTTAACGGCCTACCGATGGAACTTCCGAAAGCATCTCCGAAACAACCACAATCCGATACACAAACGGGATGTTTTTTTTCATTAATAACAACAACATCTTGCGTATTCTTTACAATTTCTAAAAGATTATTTTCGCGTTCATCCTGAATCTTCCTTTTCGCAGTTTCGGTTCCTTTGACATATGTGTTTTGATCTACATACCATGATTTTGGATTACAACTCGTACTATGCCAGGTAAGGAAGGTAAAGAATAGCATCAATGCAAAAGCGAACCAAACAGTAGACTTTATCTTGCCACCTATCAATAAAAAAACTCCGATGATTATTTCTATTGTACAAATGCCTATTGCAAACCAAAGGGCGTAAGGTATCCACCCCTCTAACGAAAAAGAGGGGGAATCCATCCATCCTTTTAACCTGTAAGCAAGTGCACCGTCATGAAAATACTCTTCAAGCTTGTATGCGAATCCGACAGGATCGTTGGCTTTCACTAAACCTGAAATGACAAAAATGGAACCTGTAATTACCCTCGCCACATTCGAAAAAAGCATCTTTCCACGAAAAATGATCACTCCAAAAACTGTCAAAAGAAAGATGAACGAGCTAACTATAACGGTGAACCAAAAATAATCTTTCATTTGAGGGAGAAAACTCACTAAAAAAAAGACCAACGAAAGGACGTTTAAACTAACAAATAATGTATTAAAGAAAAGTGATCTTCCTTTTACCGTCCGTATCTCCTTCATAAACTTTTTGCAAATTCAAGATGAATCAGGGAGAAAACTGCATAATTGAGCATGTCGAAATAATTCGAATCTATTCCCTCACTAATTAATGTTTTCCCCTCGTTGTCCTCAATTTGTTTTACTCTTAAAATCTTCATAAGAATGAGGTCTGTCAGAGAACTTACACGCATATCCCTCCATGCTTCACCATAATCATGGTTTTTTTTCAGCATCAATTCATACGCCTCTTTAGAATACTTATCAAAAAGTAAAAGTGCCTTGTCCTCACTTAATTCCAATTCATTTAGTCCTTCCTCTCTTAGTTGAATAATGGCCATTAGACAATAGTTGACAATCGCAGCAAATTCACCTGCAATATCTTCTCCCACCTTATTTTGCCCAGTTTCTTGTATGGTACGAATCCGCTGTGCTTTTATGAATATTTGATCGGTCAAAGAACTTGGGCGCAAGATCCTCCAGGCTGTCCCGTAATCTTTTGTCTTCTTGAGAAAAATATCCCGACAAATAGTAATTACATTTGCATATTCCGTCGCGGTTTGACTCATACTGAAACTTATGAATTTTTCAAGGGCTGAAATTACGCATTTTCCCAAAAAGAGCTACATGAAGGTTCGAGATAAGTTGATTGACTTATCCAAACCTCAGATCATGGGCATTGTGAATGTCACTCCCGATTCCTTTTATTCAGGTAGCAGATCTAAGGATGAATTGTCTGTACTCAACTTGTCTGAGAAATTAATTTCCGAAGGAGCAAATATTATAGATGTTGGTGCCTGTTCCACCCGACCTGGCGCGAAGAAGGTAACATTGAAAGAGGAAAAATCTCGTTTAATTCCGGCTGTAAAATCAATTCGCAGACATTTTCCGGACATGATGATCTCCGCCGACACCTTTCGGGGCACTGTAGCACAAGAATGCATCGATGAAGGTGTAGATATCATAAATGACATTGGAGGGCTAGAGATGGATGCAACTATGCTCGACGTTCTTACAAAAAATAAAACAGCGTATATTCTCATGCATGGGGCCTCCAGTTTTTCCTCTATGCATCAGACCAATGATCAACTCGACATTTTTCGTGAAGTAAGCATTTTTTTTAGTGAAAAATTGAACATACTCACCTCCGCAGGACTCACCGAGGTTATTTTAGATCCCGGATTTGGATTCGGAAAAACAATGGAGCAAAACTATGCACTTTTGAATCAGCTAGACCTACTTAAAATGTTTGGACAACCAATACTTACGGGTATTTCCAGAAAATCTCTGATCCACAAAAAACTCAACATTTCTCCGGACGAATCTTTGAACGGAACAACATGTTTGAATACCATGGCCTTGTTAAAAGGCTCGTCATTTTTTAGAGTTCATGATGTTCAAGAAATGAGACAGATAATAGAACTTATTAATAGTTAATGCAATCAATAGTAAACAATTAATTGTAATTTCGTATTATTGAATTGAAAAACTAACTTTTGGTTGGATGAGATCTCTTTCAGCACTTGCTTTTGCAGTACTTTTCTGTTTCTCCGTGACTAGCCAAACGACAATTTGGCAGGAGAATTTTGAAAATAGTTGCAGTCTGATGTGTCTTGGAAATGCGTACTCCGGACCAAATGGCAGTTGGACTGAAACGATCACCGGCAGTCAAGGGGCTAATCCAAACAAATGGTACGTTTCATGTGCTGAGAGCAATACAGGATTAGGAACTTGTTCGGGAGACTGTGCCACGACTGCAAACGAAACACTGCATATTGGGATGGATATCGGAATTTCTCCATGTTCTACAGGTGACTGTGGCGCAACCTACCATCTCGGACCATGTGCTCCCATATGCTCAGCAAGCAATGCACGAATTGAATCACCAACCATCAACCTATCTTCCGCTTCAAATTTGGTTCTAAGTTTCAGTTACATCGAAGGAGGAAATGGAAGTACAGATAATGCCACTTTGGTATACTTTGACGGAGTAAGCTGGAGCACTCTGGCAGATCCACCATCTACGAGCAATGGACCTTGTGGTTCGGGCAGCGGAACATGGACGACCTATTCGGTTGAATTACCAGCAAGTGCGAACAATAATCCAAACGTTAAAATTGGATTTTTATGGGTGAATAATGATGACAATTTAGGAGGAAATATATCTTTTGCCGTAGATGAAATACGTATTACACTTATTCCACCGAACGCTTCCTTTAACGCATCCTCTACTTCAATTTGCGAAAACAACTGTGTAACATTTACAAACACCAGCACCTTTGGGTCAGATGCATCATTCAGCTGGGACTTCGGAAATGGACAAACCTCCAATTCTCAAAATCCCGGTCAAGTTTGTTACTCGAATCCCGGCTCATTCAATGTATCCCTAACAGTAACGGATGATAATGGCACAGACACGCAAATCAGTACAAGCTACATAACTGTTACGGCCGGACCAAACGCTGGGGCTGACAATACAACAACTATTTGTAATAATGGCCCTTACAACTTGAATGGATTGCTTGCCGGAGCTGATCCCGGTGGCACATGGGAGGAAACCACTGCCATCCCAAGTGGACAATTGAACAGCTCAAATGGCTTTTTCGATGCCACATGTGTTCCTGTCGGGACCTATACTTTCGACTACATTGTTTCAAACGGGACGTGTCGAGATACAGCTCAAATGATTATAACAACAATCGCTTGTGGAGGTCCGACAGCAGGAATCACTTCATCCTCGCTAACAGTTTGTGTTGGCCAGCCTCTAGTTTTCAGTGACAACAGCTGCGGAACAAACATCGATACATGGCTTTGGTCCTTCGGTGGCGGATCACCTGGTACAGCAAATACTCAAGGACCTCATTCAACAACCTGGAACACAGCTGGAGTTTACAATGTTCTTTTGGTTGTTACGGATGACAATGGCACTGATAGTGAAACCATTCAAATTACAGTGAGTGCGTGTGGAGCTCCTATTGCAGTCTTCAATCAGCTTAAAGACACCATTTGCAATGAAGGATGTGTTTCAATTGTCAACAATAGTACCGGCGCAGGTGCCCTAACCTATTCTTGGGTTTTTGAAGGTGGGACACCAGCTGTATCCTCCCAAATGAATCCGGGACAAATTTGTTACGATACCTTGAGCCTGAGTGGTGATCCTGTAACTTTACCAATCGAATTAACCGTCTCAAATTCGATTAGTTCCAGCATTTTCACTCAATACATTACCGTTGTTCCACCACCAACCATTACAGCGTCTATATATACACCAATATGTTGTCCCAATTTGATCGAAATGGGAGAGTTAGTGCAACTCGATGCCGTGGCCTCTTCTGGAACAATTTCATGGAGCTGGATTCCGGATGGACAAGGAAATATAGCAGACTGTGTCACACCTAATTGTGATTCTTTAAATGCTTATCCAATTATTACAACAAATTTCATTGTAACTACCACAACTGAATATGGCTGCTCTTCTGATACCATGGTTACTGTACTAGTAAATTATGAAGCTGCCATTGGTGTTCCAAATACCTTTTCTCCAAATGAAAATGATGTAAATGACTTTTTAAGAGTCCGTGGTTTAGGAATCAGTGAAATGAACTTCCGAATTTACAATCGCTATGGTCAAAAAGTCTTTGAAAGTACCGATCCGTTAGAAGGTTGGAACGGGACATGCAATGGCAAACCTGAACAAAGTGGAACATTTCTTTATCTGTTAGACTACACACTAATAAACGGGGAATCAGGATTTTTAAGTGGCAACGTAACTCTAATCAGGTAAGAAATGAGAACAGTATTCATCTTGTTGAGCTTATTATTGTCTACCATTGGATTTGCCCAACAGGACAAACATTACAGCATGTGGAACGAAAATCTATCTACCCTAAATGCAGGAGCTACTGGTGTGATGAATGAAGATGTTCGACTTTTGGCCAATTACCGAATGCAATGGCTAACCCTTAGCGGACTTCCATTCAATTCAGGTACATTCAGCTTCGATGGAAAGATTAAATTGACAAATTCTTACAACACCATTGGGGTAGGCGTAAATTTCACCAACGACCAAACCGGGGATACCCGTATAATGTCTAACGTTGTCTCGGTACCGGTTGCATTCAACATAGCACTCGATCGAATGAACTTTATCAGTGTGGGTCTTGCACCAGGTTTTTACATGCAGAGTTTTACTCCCGGAAACCAGACCTGGGACAATCAATGGAACGGCGAAGAATTTGACCAGTCCATTCCAAATCCAGAGTATTTTATAAACAAGGCCTCTGCATTCGATATGGGAGCGGGGATTTATTACCAATACATCATGGATGAAAACACCCATGTGAAGGGAGGAATTTCCATGAATCACATTAATGGTCCGAATTTGAGTTACCTTGGCATGAACACGGGTTTGTTTCGCAACATCAACTTTATGATTAGTGGGAATAAATTCAGTACTCTAAGAAAATTTGGAATTTCTCCGCAAGCACTGTTCTCTTTTTATGGGCCCAATTACAATCTATTACTTGGTTCTTATTTTGACCATGAATTGTTTGAAAGCTCAGAACGAACAGATTATGTCCAGCGGTCTTTTCTTTCGTATGGAATATTTATGCGTTGGAACGATGCTTTGATTGGATCGATTGCATACAAGTTAAATGCGTTCAAAATTGGCGTAAGTTATGACCTTAACTTTTCTCCACTTAAAACAATTACAAAAAGTGTGGGTGCAGTTGAGTTCTTCTTGAAATACAGCGCACTTGTTGATCGCAGAGCCTACATTCACGACCGTAAGCTCTTCCGATGGAGAGGCAAAGGTAGAATGTAAATCAACAAAACTTTTTTTGAGTTTGAAGAGCGATGTTTCTACCACCCTCTATTCCTCCCGTGTGTATAAACAAGATGCTTTCCTCATGTGTTGGATTATTTCGGCAGTGAGTCATCAAAGCGTACATTGCTTTTCCTGTATAAATGGGATCCAGAGGAACATTAGTCTCCAAATAAAATTGCTCCATGAAATCCAAGAGCTCAGAAGTAAATTTTCCGTATCCCCCAAAATGAAAATCATTCAGCACATGTACATGTGAAAGTATCTCTGAAGTCCACTCCTGATCAAAACCAGATCGATTCAAGAGAATCCGCATTTCATTTAGCGAGTCATAACCTTTAATCACCGGAACTACCTCCAAGACAGCTTGGTCGGGTAAAACGGATGCTATTCCGCAAGAAGTCGTTGAGGTTCCCTGTGCGACAAAAACTCGATCAAAGCTGCCTTCACATTCAGAAAGTATCTCTTGACAACCAATAATCCCGTAATAATTCGCTCCGCCCTCCGGAACAATATGCATATTGGGAAAGCGAGCATGCAAATCACCAAGAAAGGTTTCATCCGTTTTTAAATCATAATCTTGTCGTGACACAAAATGGAGCTCCATTCCCAAAGCTTGACATTTACTAAGAAGCAGGTTACTTTCAGCATCTAGCTCATTTCCGCGAACCAAACCAACCGATTTCATTCCCATTGAATTACAGACTGATGCCGAAGCGAGTAAATGATTGGAATAAGCCCCACCAAATGTCAAAATACCCGAAAGTTTCTTTTCGTATGCAAACGCAATATTTAACTTTAGTTTACGCCACTTATTCCCTGAGACCAATGGATCAATGAGATCGTCTCTTTTAATGAACAATTTTTTAGATGTGTTGTTAACAAAGGAGGGGTGTATTCGCTGAACTTTTGATTTTGAAAGATCGAACATATCTCTGTAGATTCAATTACTTTTGATGCTATGGACAATGACTTGTCTGGTTTTTCTAAACGTCCGCAACTGGAGGAGGATGATTACTACCTCAGTCCGGAAGGATACATCATCTTTACCGAAAAGTACCATCTGAAAAGAGGTTATTGCTGTAAAAGCGGATGTAAGCATTGCCCGTACGGATTTGACAAGAAAACCGGTAAAACCAAAAGTGATCAATAGACTCCTTTTTCGGGGTACTTGCCTTTAAACTGAGACAAAACTGACTTGATATACTCAATATCCTTGTCTACATCACCCGTTGGTGTGAAAAGCGAATGAAATCCCCCCATTTTTCGTTCGTAATCCACATAGGCAATATAGATTGGGACCTGCGCTTTAATGGCAATATAATAGAACCCTTTCTTCCAGTTCGGATTGTAACTTCTGGTTCCCTCAGGAGTAAAGATCATGAACAATTCGTCACGTTCTTTAAAAAGCTGGACTGCGTAGTCAGTGAGATTATTGTTCTTTTTTCGGTCAACCGGAACCCCGCCCAATCCCTTTAGAATCCATCCCAGAGGAGGCACAAAAAGGTCCTTTTTGATCAAAACCTTTGGTTTCACACCATACATTACAAATGCCAAACGTCCCAGAACAAAATCCCAGTTTGAAGTATGCGGACCAACAACAATTACGCATTTCTTCACTCCTTCAGGCGTATGGGGATCAATTTTCCATCCAATAATTTTAAAGATCAAACGAGCTAAATATTTCATCCTCCAAAGTTAGGCATTAAACATTTCAACTTACCTTTGTCTGGTGGGCAGAGGAAAACAAATCTTAACCTTATTCGCCGGAGCACTCTCGCTCCTTGTCATGTGGGCCATTATGATTTCGGCCAAAACACTGCTCATGACAAATGAAAACAACAATTTACTTTACCTTCCCGAAAACGTAAATTATGCTATTCGTATCGATGGAAGAGAATTAGCTGAAGAAACGCTGTTTTCAATTTTTCTGGAGTCAAAAGATGAACAAGTACTGGAACTCATCCTGGAAAAACTTCGAAAACAAGATGAAAGTGAAAAGAAGTTCAGTAACCTGGGCATTGATTATCTCTCTGATATCATTGTTTTTCAAATCGATGTAGAAGGGCGTTCTGTCGAAGGGTTTCTTTTCAATGTTTCCAATCCCGGACTCTTTAAAAAAGGGTTTGAAGAAAGCGATGTTGCTATTGCATGTTCAGAGGATGTAGGAGTCGTTTTGCTGGATAATCGGAATGCTCCAGTCGGTGAAGAACGATTGACACTGATTTCAGAACGCATGCTCAGTAAACCTTCCAATGCGATTGATGCATATGACATTACCCGGAAGAAATCAGGAACATTTTTCGAAACCTTTACAAAAGGAACACTCTTCAACGAAGGGAGTATTTTTGGGCGATCAAACATTCATTTTGGACTAAGTGATCTTGCACTCTTCATGAACGGACGGTTGGAGTTGAAAACCGGTCCCAACGTGCGTACTTTGAATAAAGTGCTCGAACCGAAGGGATTTCATTTTTCGGGCACTCAACTTCCGCAAATTGCGGAAGATTCGATAAGTAGATGGCTTGGATCCTTTGGATTGAAATCACCTGAGATCGCCTCTGTCTCATTTAATCTTTTGGGAACGAATATCGTGAATCATTCATCCGGATTTTTCATTGTACCACAAATGGAATTACTCATTGAGACTAAAAAGGACTTCAGCATTGAAAAATTGATAGACAATAGAAAGATTGCTTCCTATTTTGATTTCGAACGTGACAGTAACGCAGTTCGCATCCAAGATCAAACAATTTATTTCAAACAGCTCGATGAGAAAACTTTTTATCTGGGAATTACAGAGAATCCTACCCTATGGTCAGGGGCGGGAAAGGAACTGCTAAAAATACGTGGCAACCTTAAGCCCTGGACTAATATTTCCGGTGGAGGACTTGTATCTGCATTTCTGGAATTGATTCCGGAATACCGTGCGAGCAAAGTATTAAGCGACCACATTAATCAATTCGATGTTACCATCAGAACGGAAGGTAAATATGCCTATTTAAAAGGTCGTATGCTTTTTAAACAAAAGTACCACCCGCTAAATGAGCTGATTAAATTCTTATTGTTGGGTGAGTTTCTCGATTAACTCATTAAAATATTCCGGGGCCTTTTTTAATCTTGACCCATACCAACTAAACATTTCTCCATCAACTAGACAAACTTTTGAGGTTGGAAACCATTTTTTAAACTGGATAACATGTTCTTGATTGAACGGAAAAGGTTCAGTACTTAAAAACACAAAGTCTGGAGCATCCCATTTATCCGGCTGAACTTCAGGATAGCGTTCGGACAAACAAAAATTCACGAATCCCGATTCAATAAGCATGCTATTGATAAAGGTATTCTGACCAGCAACAAGAAAGGGATCTTTCCAGATAAAATACAGTGCACTTCCCTCTATTTTTTTGATCGATTGGAAGGCGATCTCAATTCCCCGAACTAAGGACAAAGAGGGTTCCTCTCTGTCTATCAGCTTACCCACACTCAAGATCATCTCTACAGAATCCTCCAAATTATTTACATCACTAATCCAAACCGGAGCGATTTTATTCAATTTCATGACATCCTCCAGGGTATTTTCTTCCTTGTTTGCAATAATCAGGTCAGGTTTTAGTGAGCCAACTTTTTCGAGTTGAATGTTCTTAGTACCCCCAATCCGAGGTTTTCCTTCAAACCACGTTTTAGGATGTATACAAAACTTTGTAATGCCAACAACCCTCTCACCGGCACCAAGATCATACAATAGCTCGGTTTGTGATGGAACCAAAGAAATTATTCGTTGCGGAACAGCTTTGAGCTCAACTTCTCGACCCAATTGATCTCTGAAGATCATGACATCGCAGAAATAATATCGTATTTAGTGACAATATGGTGCGTCCCATTGGCAAGCTTTACTAAAGCTGCAGGAGTATCTTTATTGATTAACCTACATAAATCTTCAAGATGCGTACTCTCCTCTACTACAGGAAATCTCTGTTGCATCACAGAAGAAATAGATGCATCTTTCAATTCAGGTGAATCTACAAGCAATTGATACAAATGGCTGTCATCGACTGAACCAACAAATTGATTGTCTTTAAGAACAGGAATTTGCGAAATACCGAACTTGCGCATCTTGGCTATCGCGTGAGACACCAATTCTTCTGCATATAAAGTTACAAGAGGAACATTGCCATGTTTAGCCACTAATTCACCTGCAGTTTTGAAGTTCTCCTCGAGAAATCCTCGCTCACGCATCCATTCGTCGTTGAAAATTTTTCCCACGTAGCGACTACCGTGATCGTGAAAGAGAACCACAACCACATCCTCTTCGGACAATTGATCAGAAAGTTGTAGTACTCCTTTTA
>JAJTDX010000054.1 GCA_021298235.1 Cryomorphaceae bacterium
AATCGATTGGATACATAAGCCAGTAATCCACCAAATAGCTTTCTGTAAAAGTCTCCAGCTTTATCCGTTCCCATGAACAACATTTTTGTACGTTGTTTGAGATCTTCAATGGGCTTCGTCATTTCCAATGTTGCAAACTTGACTTTTTCGGAAGCACGGTATTCGAGTGTTTTTAGGTCTAATGAATGAATCTCACTCTTCCCGTCCGAGCTCTTAACCTTCTTGTAAAATCCCTGTCCTGATTTGGATCCAAGCCATTTGTTCTCTACCATTTTGGAAATAAAGTCAGGCAATTCGAATAAGGCTCTTTCTTCGTCGTTCGGGCAATTTGCTTTTAACCCATTGGCCACATGAACGAGGGTATCCAATCCAACGACATCGCAGGTGCGGAAGGTGGCAGATTTCGGGCGACCAAGCACCGGACCGGTAAGCTTGTCGACTTCATCCACTGTTAAACCAAGGTCACTAACCGCATGAAATAAGGCCATAATCGAATAAACACCCACCCCATTTGCTATGAAGGCAGGTGTATCTTTGCAAAGAACGGTTTTCTTACCTAGAATTTTTGCCCCATACTCCATGAGAAAGTCGACGATCTTTTGATCTGTTGAAGGTGTCGGGATAATCTCAAGTAGCTGAAGATAACGTGGGGGATTGAAAAAGTGCGTTCCGCAAAAATGGGTTTTGAAATCGTCACTTCTACCTTCCAACATCATATGAATCGGAATACCCGAAGTATTGGAGGTGATCAACGTACCTTGTTTGCGGAACTTCTCAACTTTTTCAAAAACTTGTTGCTTGATATCCAACCTTTCCACAACTACCTCAATTACCCAATCACAGGTGGCGATTTTGTGCATGTCGTCATCAAAGTTGCCTGTAGAAATCCGTTTCGCGAAAGATTTCTTGTAGATCGCCGATGGATTGGATTTAAGCGTGCTGTCCAGAGATTGGTTGACAATTCGGTTCCGCACAGAAATATGTTCTTTCGTAAGGCCTTTTTTAGTCTCCTCTTCTGTAAGTTCAAAGGGTACGATGTCTAACAAAAGTACTTCGCATCCCACATTGGCAAAGTGACATGCAATTCGAGACCCCATTACTCCTGAACCTAAGACTGCTATTTTTTTAATGTGCCTGTTCATTTGTCCTATTTTAATGTATTGAATTTTAATTCTTCTTCCACAAGATGATCCATAACCTCTAAAACTTCTAAAAATGCCGCTAGCTTTTTTGCGCTCAGCCTCTCGCGGATTTTTTCGTTAAAATCAAGAATGGTCTTTTTCACGATTTTTCTATATCGAATTCCTTCTTCTGTAAGAAACACCAGAACTTTACGTTTGTCAACTCCATCAAATTCCCGGTAAACAAACCCCTTGTCTTCCATTGTTTTTAAGGTACGGGAAAGAGATGTTGGCTCCATGCCCATGCGAGGTCCGAGCTGTGTGCTTGGTGTTCCTTCACGGTCAACGATCATGAGGATATATCCGATAGACATTGTGATCCCGTGTTCGCCTGCTTTTTGGTTGTACATTCGTGACAATTTATGCCACGCATGCCTCAACTCGAAGTCGTGAAGTACATTTTCAGATTTTGACATTGTAAATTTTCAGCATGCTAAAATAGTAAAATATTTTATGCGTACATAGAAAAAAGAGTGTTTACCACACCTCTTTCGAAATGCTTACAGTCCCTTTGAAATAAGATATTTTTTCAAGATTTTGATTCGTGATATTCACTTCATATACCCCGATCGATCTTCCTCGATGTATTTCAGTTGCCTTTGCTATAAGTGTTTCACCGGGGTTAACAATTTTGAGATGCGACATCGAGGTTTCGATACTTACACATTTATGTCCATATGAATTTGAAGCAAATGCTAGTGCAGAATCACTTAGTGAAAATGAAATGCCACCGTGGAGAATTCCAAATCCGTTCAGCATTTCTGTTTTCACCGTTAATCTTAAGGTGCAAGCGCCCAAAGAAACTGATTCAACCTCTATTCCCATCCATTGGCTGAAGCAATCATTATTCATCATGATTGCAACGATTTCAGGAGGGGTTTTCATGCAGGTTGTTTAATTGATCTGGACATCAAAGTTATCATTGCAACAGAGACAATAAAAAGTTGTGTTGCAGTCTCATCGTCTATAGAGCTTCCATCCTCATCATTGGTAGATATTTCAAAGGCCATGAATTGTGTTAGTTCCGGCTGATCTACAAAATCATCCAAGAGTTCTTGATCATCTTTATCAAAATACGCATCAAGGAGTTCGAAAAAGGGTTCTTCAAATGCATCGATCTGATCTTCGGTAACAGGATTTAGCGAGATGCCTTCTTGCGCAAAAGCCTCAGAGATCAAGCAGAAATAATAGATCAGGATTCCCGACAAAGGTTCGTTTTCATATTCTTCCGGCGCTGTCATTACATACGCAAGAAGCGTTGGCTGGGCTAATGCATATTTCTCTGATAACGACTCAAGTCCTGAGTCATCAAGGTTGTCAACGATTTCAATCGCTCTTTCGATGCTATTGCGAGATACATGCTTCATAGGTCTGACTTTTGTGCGAAGTTAAGTAAACTGAATTCTCAAAATGATCGGTCAAACAGACAATTTCAACCCTTCATTGTTTATCGTAATCAATGACAGCTTATTTTTGAAGAAAATTGTACTTTGAAGGATAAAACTTTTTTTAGGCAGGATTTTTTGGGTTTTTACAGAGATCTGGCAGTCAACAATCATAAAGAATGGTTTGATCTGCACCGCAAACGCTATGAAACACATGTAAAAGAACCCTTTAAATATTTTGTTCAGCATCTTATTGGTGAGTTTGCCAAGAAAAACACAGAATTTTCGGAGCTGGAAGCTAAGGATTGTATTTTTAGAATTAATAGAGATATCCGGTTTTCAGCAGATAAAACTCCTTACAAACTATATGCATCTGCGGTGATTTCCCCAGGGGGAAAGAAAAGTAAGTCTTTGAGTGGTGTGTACATAGAACTCACTCCTGAATATTTAAGAGTTTACAGCGGAGTGTATGACCCGGATAAAGACGACATTTATGACATTCGGGCACACATTGCGTCTAATACAAAAGAATTTAAAAAGCTCATTCAGGAAAAAGAATTTAAAACCCTTTTCGGAGAAATAAGAGGTGAAAAGAACAAGGTACTGCCTTTGGAATTCAAAGAGGCCTCCTTGACGGAACCCCTTCTATTTAATAAACAATGGTATTTCTATGCTGAATTTTCAGCGGACGTTATTCTAAAACCCGGACTGGATGAGCTAATAATACATTGCCATCAAGTTGCAGAACCTGTAACTCACTTTCTATATAAATCATTAAATCAAAATTAACTATGAACTTACGAATACTTTTTCTGGCTTTTGTTGCCTTCAGTTTTAACGTGGAAGGGCAACAAAAAGAACTCACATTGAAGGATGCAGTTTTAGGACAAAACAGAATATTCGGGCCGGAACGCATGTACGGTTTTCAATGGATTCCCGGAACAAATGAATATACGTATTACAGCCGGAATTATCAAGCGATGTACAGCTCCACCGTTGGTGCAAAATCACCTGTAACAGAAGTATTGTCCATAGAAAAATTGAACAAGGATCTGGGGTGTCAGCTGAGTTCTTTATTTGAGTTAAAATGGCTAGATAATCAAACCTTTGTAATTAATGATGGGGCAAACTACTACACATACAATGTGGCTGAAAGCAAAGGAAAGAAGATCCATTCTTTAGGTGATGGATCGGAGAATGCGCTGTATCATCCTGAATCAGGGAATATTGCGTACACTAAAGAGAACAATGTTTATGTACATACTAAGGAAGGCCTGAAATTAATCGTTACCGACAATGCAGACAAGAACATCGTGTCAGGACAAAGCATTGCAAGGAATGAATTTGGTATTAGTGGCGGACTATTTTGGTCGAACAAAGGAAATCAACTCGCTTTTTATCAGAAAGATGAGACAGAAGTTCACGACTACCCGTTACTGGACATTACACAAACACCAGGAGCACTTATGTCTATTAAGTATCCGATGGCCGGACAGAAATCCGAAAAGCCAAAAGTCGGGATTTACAATCTGTTGACAAAATCTACACTTTTTATTAGCCCAAGAGGAGCAGCAGATAATTATCTGACGAATTTTTGTTTTACACCTGACGATCAATTTGTGCTCATAGCTGAATTGAATCGTGAACAGAATCACATGTGGTTGAATTTATACGAGACTAAATCCGGCAAATTTGTTCGAACCATTTTGGAAGAAAAAAACGACAAATGGGTTGAACCAGAGCACCCGGCTTTTTTCCCTTCTACTAAATCAACTAATTTCATCTGGATTTCTGAAAAAGATGGATTCAACAACCTCTATTATTATTCATTGGAAGGAAAGCTTTTGCGTCAAATCACAAAAAATAATTTTCCACTAAAAGAAATCCATAGTGCCTCATCAGACGGTAAAAATGTTTATTTCAGTGCTACCGGACTGGATGCGACGAACACACTGTTTTATAAAGTTAACATTGAATCAGGCAAACAACAACTTGTGACCTGCGAGTCAGGTACTCATGAATTTTTTGTTTCAGGTGATGGTGCTTATTTCTACGATGCATTTTCGAATCACGACGTACCACACAAGGCACAATTACTCGAAGCCAAGTCGTTGAAAGTAATGAAAACATTAATTGAGAGCGACGATAAATTGAAGGATTATAAAATAGGAACATCCGAAGTTTCTACCTTAAATAGTAACGGAACAGTGCTCTATACGCGGCTTATTAAACCAAGCAATTTCGATCCTACAAAAAAATATCCAGTGATGGTATATGTTTATGGAGGTCCCCACGCTCAGATGATCACAAATACATGGCTCGATGGAGCAAATCTTTGGATGTATTGGATGGCAGAGCAGGGGTACCTCATTTACACGCTTGATGGTCGAGGTTCAGCACACCGTGGATTTACATTTGAGTCACAAATTCATCGTCAGCTGGGAACTGTTGAAATGGAAGATCAGCTGGCTGGGGTGTCGTATTTAAAGTCATTGCCTTTTGTTGACAGTAATAGATTGGCAGTTCATGGTTGGTCATTTGGCGGATTCATGACTACGTCATTAATGCTTCGCCACCCTGGAGTATTTAAGGTGGGTGTCGCAGGTGGACCAGTAACTGACTGGAAGTATTATGAGATTATGTATGGTGAGCGTGGATAGGGTACATCTAATTCAAAAAGTTCTGAATTACATTGTGGAAAATAATCAATAGAATATTGGAGGGATAGGTATCCAGCAATAAATGACTATATTTGTCATGAATAATATAGTCATGAAAAAGCTGATTAAAACATATCGTCTCCAAAAAAGCATGAAAACCCGTGAGCTCGCTCAATTGTTGGGTATAGATCAGGCGTTAGTGAGTAAGTTTGAGAGTGGGCAACGTTTGCCAACCCGTCAACAGGTTGAATTAATCGCATTTCATCTCGAAATTGATTCCAAAGAGTTGCTTGCACAATGGCTCAAAGAAAAGATGATGAATGAACTATCTGATTATTCAGTTGTCTCTCGAGCACTACAACTCGTTCAAGAGGAGAAAGAAATATATGCGGAAAAATCAGTAACGGATGATTTCAAAGTTCAATTGGATGACATTAAAAATCTTAAATCTCAGCTCGATAAATTACGCACATTCGACAGTTACAGAATTGCTCAAGCTTTGGAACTTGAATATACCTTCGAGAGCAATCGGATTGAAGGAAACACTCTAACATTGAAAGAAACAGACCTGGTAGTAAATCAGGGATTGACTATTTCAGGTAAATCTATGAGAGAACACCTTGAGGCCATTAATCACCAAGAAGCCATTGGATATGTTAAAGATCTTGCACGTAGGAGCGTAAAGCTATCCGAGCGTGAGTTACTCAATTTACATAACCTTATTTTACGGGGAATCATTCCTGAGTATGCAGGAAAATACCGGGATGTACAAGTCATGATTTCGGGAAGCAAACATTTGCCTCCCGGTCCTATGAAGGTTCGAGAGGAAATGGAGGAGTTGTTTGTCTGGTATCGTACAAATGAAAGCGTGCTTCATCCGGTGATTCTTGCTGCCGAATTTCATCTGAGGTTGGTTACAATTCATCCATTTGTTGATGGGAATGGTCGGGTTTCCAGATTACTCATGAATCTCATTTTATTGCAGCATGGCTATGTTATTGCCAATATTAAAGGAGAGCAAGCAGATAGAATGGCTTATTACGAGAGTCTGGAAAAATCTCAAACCGATTCATCTAACAGAGATTTCATCAGGTTCATTTTAGATGTAGAAAAAGAATGTTTAAACAGATATTTGTCTGTGCTTGATTAATAGGTGTCGCAGCGAGTAGACTCTACTCAATGCGATACCTTTTGTATATTTGAAACTTGATACTATTAATTCGGAAATGAATTCCGTGGAAACGAAATCGAAAGAAATGAACAGTGCAGTTGGAGAGGAAGTTCTATTAAAAGCCTTCAGGCTAATGTGTACAGCCAAAACAATGGCTGAAAAGTACGAGGACAACAAGGAAATCACCTCCAAATATGTTCATGCTACTTCACGTGGCCATGAAGCTATCCAACTGGCCGTTGGGATGCAATTGAAACCACAGGATTGGGTCTCTCCTTATTATCGTGATGACAGTATTTTACTTGGAATCGGAATAACACCCTATGAATTGATGCTTCAAGTATTTGCCAAGAAAGATGATCCTTTCTCGGGCGGAAGAACCTACTATTCACATCCTTCTCTGAATAGGTCTGATATGCCCAAAATACCTCATCAATCCTCGGCAACAGGAATGCAAGCAATACCAACTGCGGGTGTGGCGATGGGTATTCAATATAAAGAGAAACAAGGACTATCGGAGGATTATAAGGGAGAAAATCCTGTTGTCGTCTGTTCGCTTGGCGATGCGTCATGCACCGAGGGAGAAGTTTCTGAGGCTCTTCAAATGGCTGCATTAAAACAATTTCCCATAGTTTTTCTTGTTCAGGACAATGGATGGGATATAAGTGCGAATGCCAAAGAAACCCGCGCTCAGGATATGACGGAATACATGAAGGGTTTTAATGGAATAGAGGTACGAACCATTGACGGCAGCGACTTTGAATTGTCCTACACCACAGTGAGTGAGGTATTCGAGATTGTTCGAAGTGAACGAAGGCCATTTGTAATTCACGCGAAGGTTCCACTCCTCGGGCACCATACTTCAGGTGTACGCAAAGAATGGTATAGAGATGATCTTGAAGAAGCGTCAACAAGAGATCCTTATCCTAAACTTAGAAATAAGCTTTTAGATCAAAGTCAATATCAAGAAAAGCTCGATCAAATTGAAAAAGAGGTATCCGATTTTGTTGATTCTGAGTATCAACGCGCGTTCGACGCAGAGGATCCTTTGCCAGAATCTGTAACAGACTTTATTTTTGCCCCGACTCCGATTACACATGAAAAGGGTGAACGGGAGCCTTCAGGAAAGAAGAAGACTGTCATGGTCGACTCGGCCCTGTTCGCGGTGCGAGAATTAATGGAAAAGCACCCAGAGGCCTTGCTTTACGGACAGGACGTTGGTGCGCGATTAGGGGGCGTTTTCAGGGAAGCAGCGACATTGGCGGAAAAATTTGGTGAAAACCGTGTTTTCAATACCCCGATTCAGGAGGCTTTTATTATTGGATCCACTGTTGGAATGTCGGCTGTTGGTTTAAAGCCAATTGTGGAGGTGCAATTTGCGGATTACATTTGGCCTGGTCTGAATCAATTATTCACCGAAGTATCCCGATCATATTACCTTTCCAATGGAAAATGGCCGGTAAGCTGCGTTATCCGTGTCCCCATTGGAGCCTATGGATCCGGGGGACCTTATCACTCCTCGAGTGTTGAATCAGTTGTAACCAACATACGTGGGATTAAAGTGGCTTATCCCTCCAGTGGAGCAGATCTTAAAGGACTTATGAAATCTGCTTTTTACGATCCAAATCCGGTTGTTATATTCGAACACAAAGGGCTGTATTGGTCGAAAATAAAAGGTACGGAAGGGGCAATGTCCATCGAACCAGATGAGGATTATGTAATTCCTTTCGGAAAGGCAAGAGTCGTTCAAGAAGCAAAATCATCTTTCGTTGAAAAGGGCGAATCAGCCGTCATCATTACCTACGGACGTGGAGTTTATTGGTCTTTAGAAGCTTCTTCGGATTTTGAGGGAAAAGTGGAAATTATAGATTTACGGACCTTGAATCCTCTGGATCATGAAAAAATGAATGAGGTTGTGCGAAAACACGGCAAGGTACTTTTGGTAACAGAAGAGTCGGAAGAAGCATCTTTCACACTTGGATTGGCAGGACGATTACAAAGAGATAATTTTCAATTTTTGGATGCTCCAATCTCAATTGTGGGATCTATCGATACACCAGCTATTCCGCTTAATTCTCTGCTTGAAGCATCGCTCCTGACGAACGCAGAAAAGGTAAAAACACATCTGCAGAGCATTTTAGATTTTTGAAATTTTTTGGTCAAAATTCAGGGGAAAGACTGAGAAGGTCCTATTAACATTCCATATCTGATAAAAATGACCTGAGGCCAATTCATCGGAAGTCCGCGGAGTGTACCTTTACGTGTGAATGAAGTTTTCACGTCCTTACACATTAAAAGAAATTGCTGATCTCGTCTATGGTCAGCCAATTGGTGAACCCAATCACACTATTACTGGGATAAATGAGATTCACATGGTTGAACCGGGTGACCTTGTATTTGTCGATCACCCAAAATATTATCAAAAGGCACTAACAAGCGCAGCCACAACCATCTTAATTGATCAGGAAGTGGAATGCCCGGAGGGTAAAGGGTTGATCATCTCACCAAAGCCTTTTGATGATTTCAACAAGCTTACAAGGTATTTTAATTCAAATGAATTAGTTAAGTCCAATTTCGGAATAGAGTGTATTATTGACCCAAGTTCATTTATTCATCCATCTGCGGTAATTGGACATCGCGTAAAAATTGGCAAAGGATCAATAATTAACCCGGGTGTGGTGATCTCCAATGATTGTGTAATTGGAGATAATGTTATAATTGGAGCTAACACAGTTATTGGACATAGTGCATTTTATTACAAGAAAAAACCGGATGGTTATGATAGAATGCATACGTGCGGATCTGTTCATTTGGATGATGATGTGGAGATTGGTGCACTCTGTACCATAGATGCCGGTGTCACAGGAATTACTAAAATTGGGAAAGGAACCAAAATAGACAATCAGGTGCACATTGGCCATGATACCGTCGTTGGTGAACATTGTTTAATGGCCGCAAATGTCGGACTGGCGGGCTGTGTACGTGTGGAGGACCATGTCACGTTATGGGGACAGGTGGGTTGCGCAAGTGATGTTACCATAGGTCGCGGAGCGGTGGTGCTTGCCCAGTCCGGGATATCAAAGGATCTGGAGGGAGGAAAGACCTATTTTGGCAGTCCATGTGCTGAAGTAAAAGAAAAATTCCGTGAGATGGCAGCTCTCAGAAGCTTGCCGGAAATTCTGGCAAAATTGAAATGATTCAGCGTCTCATAAAGTCTCTTGAGGATCAGTTAACAGTGAGGGACTTCCGGTTGAACTCACTGCTCGAAGTAACTTCGGCCATTAATAGCAATGCAGGTGTTCACGATCTTGTGCGCATTTATGAATTTATTCTGAGCGAACAATTAGGTTTTCGAAAATTCATTCTCTTCAATTATGGGGAAGAATGGAATACTTTAGTGAAGGTAGGCTTCAGGGGTAAACTAAACATTGAAGTTCAAAAAGAGCTTTACCGTTTCAGTGATATAACGGTAATCGAATCTTCCCATTCAAAGGTGATATCAGAATTTGACGTAGTCGTTCCTGTGTATCAAAATGGCAAACCTCTCGCATTCTTGCTCCTCTCAGACTTGAGAGGCAAAGAACGAAAAAGAACCTCGCGTCTGGACAATTTAAATTTTGTTCAAACACTTACGAATATTATTGTTGTCGCGGTGGAAAATCAACGTTTAGCCAAATTGAACCTCATTCGTGAACGTATTAAAAAGGAGCTCGAGGTTGCCTCGGAAATGCAGAAATTACTTTTCCCTTCGGAGCTACCCTCCAATCGGCGCATGGATATCTCGGCCAAATATACACCCAGACATGAGGTAGGTGGAGATTACTATGATTTCATTCCTCTGGGGGATGACGAATACATTGTTTGTATTGCTGATGTTTCAGGGAAAGGAATTGGAGCCGCTATGCTAATGGCTAATTTTCAGGCAACCATACGGACACTTTTCAATTACCACAGATTTGACATGGAATTTTTAATGGAGGAGCTCAATAAGAAGGTAATTCGAAGTGCCAAAGGAGAAAAATTCATTACCTTTTTCATCTCACATTACAATGCAAACAGCCGAGAATTAACGTATGTAAATGCAGGTCACAATCATCCATTTATAACCAATGGCAGAAAGGTTGAAATGCTGAGTTCCGGATGTATTGGATTAGGCATGATGGATGAGCTGCCTTTTGTAGAAGTCGGACGCAAAAAACTTAAGCCTAACACTACCATTGTGTTGTATACCGACGGGGTCGTAGAATTAGAAAATGAAAAAGCAGAATTTTTTGGAACAGAACGGCTTGTTAAATTGGTGCACAATTATTACCCCTTGAAGATGGAGGATTTAAATAATTTGATTTTCTCAAAACTAGATGAATGGAGAGGGGATTTGGAGCTCGTCGATGACACAGCGATCTTCAGTTGCAGGTTCTTTTAGCGAATAATGTACATTTTGCCGAATTCTTTTTTGAAATGACTGTCTGCGCCTGATTCTAAATGCTTGATATCCTCGCCATTGATTTGTGCCTTCACTCTGTACAAATATACCCCATTTGCCAAAGGGTCACCAAAGGCATCTTTTCCATCCCAGGCGTACTCGCTGATATTTCTTCCTATCTGAAGGGTTCCCAGTTCATCTTCGGTGATTTCTCGTACCACTTTTCCGGAAATAGTCATAATCTGAATAAGAATTTCATCCGGAACTTCACTTCCAGTTAATGTAAATACGAATCTCGTACTAGTACTAAAAGGATTGGGGTAATTCATCAAATATGTAATCATTGACTCATGTATCACCTCAAAGTTTACTTTGTACTCCAAGTCTCCAGACAGATTCCCACTTCGGTCACTTCCCTGAACGAACAAGGTGTATTTCCCGTCTTTTTCAAAATTAGCAGGATAAATAATCTTGAATTTTTTGTGTTGTGGATCTGCAGGAATCCATTGCATGGTAGTGTTGCCATTGCCATCAACAAAGGGAATGCGTCTTTGAACTCCATCCGGATCTGTGAGATAAATTCCAAAATGTGTCGTGTCTGAGACATCATTCATGATTAGGAATTCATTGTCGTCCTTCAGAGTTATGTAGATCTCACTCTGAGGTGAGACAATATCATTGTTCAAAATATGTCGTCCATTGAATGTGACATCCAAAAGCGGATGTTCGTCATCGGATCCAACATAAAAAGGCAGTTGTAATAAATTGTTGAAATGTGCCTGTTCAGGTTGGTCTGTAATGGATAATGAGGCATCAACGTAGGGATTAATCTCCATCCAAAACGAGTTGATTCCCTCAAGTCCAATGGTTGAAAATGTTATGGTGTCACGAAATGTTTCGCCGACAAGCAAAGAGTCTTGCCTGTTGTATGGAATTGGGTGCTTTACCTCATTCTGATCTACTATCCAATAGTTTATCAATAAGGAATCCATGGGTAGCTCGTAGATATTTTTCACATCCACCGCAAAACTTACATCCTGGCCTTCTACCAATGAGTCCGATGCAGGTAACCAAGTATAACCTGAATTCCCATCAATGGCAGCTTCAGGCAACGGACTGTACAAAACATGCCAACGATCAATCTGTGCTGGAGTGAAAGTCGATGAATCTTTATAGTAAGCGCTCAATTGAATGAATGGGTACTGATTGGCATCTATCAATGAACCGAGGTCGACAATGGAATCGTTTTGGGTAAAAGCAGTATCGATGACTTGTTGCAACGCCCCTGCCGCATTATAGGTCCGTATGTAGAGCACTGTAGAATCAGCCGTTGAAGATTCCAATGCATCTTGTTTCCAGAAAACTGATTGCCACTCATCTGCTGGACCGATTAATGGCGAAAATTCCTGGCCTATGTAATCGTACCCGTTCACTTCTGCCTCGAGGTGCAGGTCTTCTCCTGCCTGATGGGCATATAGCTCTACAACAGAATTTGCATCTCCCTTTCTACAGAAAAATGCGAATGGGAAGTTAGGTCTGACTTGACCCGGAACGATGCTGTCAGAACCTAGGCTTTGAAACAATGAATAAATTGAAGGGAGTGTTGAGTTGATCTGATCAAACAATGTCGTCATTGGTGAATAGATTAACAAATAATTGCTGTCCGGAATATTGGAAATCATATTTTCAAAATTCTGAAGTTGACTCAAAGAGTTTTGCCTGAAAATAAAATAGCCTTCTGTTCTTGCGCGACAGGCACCATTGTCATTCGCATTTCCAAAAACGTTTCCGGGATTCTCGGCTCCGTATCGGGTACGCCGTTTTTTCAAAGGATCCTTGTTGAGTGACCCTGTAAAATTATTGGTTCGTCCAGGTGAAAATTCACAAGCAGTCAAACAATTCAAATTCGAAAGAAATGATCTTGACCCCAACCACTTTTATTTATAATATATTGGAACGAGCTTGTGCGCCATATGGGTGATGGTTCGTCTACAGCAACCCGCCAAAAATACACCATACTATCTGCACAAATCAAAGGAGCCGGCATTCCGGTCGAAGAGAGCTTCCATTGCGAAGGATCCACTTCTTTTGTGCCTCCCAAACCTGTAACGGTCGCGAAGCGTTTGAATGGACTGTTGAATAAATCAGTTGTATCTAATTCAAATCGATACGTATTAAGCTCAGCAATCGGGTTAATGGTAGACGCGATAACGGTGACGCTATCTCTGGGTACCACAGCAAATTCGTGCGGGATGACCGGAATAATTCCATCAACATCTATGAAGAGTGTTTTTACAAGTTGATTATTATTCACCTCATCGTAGATTTCGTCTACGAAGGTTGGCAAATCCACTTTGACATTGAACGTGTTAATTCCCAGCCCAATGTTTGCCTGAAGAGGGAACTTGAATGTAAGGGTATCCTTGTAGTGCAGCTGTGGAACGACGAACGTATAAGTTGAGTCTGCGGACGATCCCGGAAAATTTCTTATAACTTCAAGCGAAAAGGTATCCACTATCGATTTACCCAGATTTGTTAGGACAAGGTTCATTTCAATACTGTCCACAGTAAGATCGAGTTGACTAGGGGAAAACGTAACGCTTTGCTCTGTGATCTCAATTTCAGGTTTTCCGTGCCAATTCAAACGGACCATCGGATCACCATTCAGAGTCATTTGTGAACAGGTACTCTCAGTCAAAAGATCATTCAAATCAGTACTTTCTATAGTTTTTATTGTTTCCTGAATTAGCTTTCCGAGTGTGGCTCCATAGTTTACTTCACTCAATTGTCTATAAAATTCATTTGAATAGGTGTTCAGGGTATTTGCAAATCCAAGATTGACAGTTCCGAGATATCCTATGGCACCATAATTTGGAATGTTTACAAACTTCTCAGATTTTGATGTGCCACTTTGGAAAATATTTCCATTGTAACAAGAATTTGAAATAACCAGTGGATATTTCCCAGTATTGTTCCAATTCGTCGGTTCATCAATGTTTATTTCGAAACCGGAAGCGGTTGGAGCAGCATGTCCAAAGAAGGTGATCATACTAACCCCTACTTCAATTCGATCCATGATCTCGTTTAATTGAGCAGGATTAATTGGATCCGTAGTATTTTGAGAAGTTGTATGCACCAATCCGCCAAAATATTGTCCTTCAATACGTGTAGCCATGGCAGACATGTAAGAACCAAAAAGTTCTTGCTGACTAACATTTCCTCCACCTACAAAATGTAAAATATGTTTTTGCCAATCTTTATTTGCTGAGTTATAGACAGAATTTTGTTCTTGATTTTCTTCATGTAACACAACCTTTTCAAGGTAGTCTGCAAGCTCTTGATTGGAGGATGCTGCAATTCGTCCGGTAGGTATGAGTGGTGTCCACAACGTGGTGCCCGGCAGGTTACTTGTTACACATGCATCACAGGAAGGTTGCCCGAATGATGGAACATATGATTCGGCATAAACAGCAGGATTGGTTCTGGAACCTGCACCACCTATGTTGGCTTCTTTAATTCCTTTACCCATTAAAAATAAGCCGACAGGTTTTTCATTCGCCTGATCGTAGATAAAATGGGCAAACCTTCGAATTCCATTGATATGTTTAGGGATTCCGCCGCCAAATTGCTGGTAGAGCTCGTTTACATTTGCTAGAATTACATTATACTGTCCTCCACTGGGAGACATTCTGTAAGCTGCGTAATCTGCCGAAGCACTCTGAAAGGCAGGATGATAGATCATCAATAGTGCCTTCTCCGGACTTAATTGTGCAAAGTCATTGAAACTACCTGTTGTATTTACCGGTGAAAGCTCAAATACACTTATTGCAGTTGAAGAGGGTTGAATGATTACAGTTTGTGGCGCTCCAGTTGTACTGTTAGGAAGGAGAATAGATTGGTTACCACCAACTGCAATGAAATTGAGTTTCCGTGGAGTATCTCCATGAACAAAGATGAGTTGATCACTCGTTGAAATAGCACTAAGATTCACTTTGATTTTCGCCTGAACGGGATTATTCAAAACTTGAAATTTCGCTTGGGAAGCCCCTCCAAAGTTTGGAATTCTAGGATAGGTTAATGACCAGTAATTAATAGATTGATAGTCCGTTTGAGCACCCTGATCATTCACAATGGAAACCTTAAAATTGGATGGTCCTGATGCAGGCAGAACACTGGTTGAAAATGTTGTATCAATATGAATCGCACGATACCCCAAAAATATTTTGTTTGCGATCGGATAATTTGAACTTCCTATCGTATGCCGGACATGATGGTTTCCTGAACCTGTGTAAGCTGCATTTGATAGACCGACATTGACCGCCTTATACTTTACCAAAGGAGCGTCACTTCCTTGATATATTTGCTCAAATTCAATTGAACTGTAATCCCAAACATACCCTGATGCACCATTCACAGGGGTGCTTCCCCAACCTTCGCCTGAGGTAAAAAAAGAACTGGAGGCATCTGCAGTTTTCTCCCCTTCATTATAATAGTTCGAGTTGGATTGAAATTTTTCAAAAAGTACGAAATTGGATGCTGCATAGCTCGTCACGGCATTATCGGTTTCAACAACGTATCTTAAATTGTTGGTCGAATTGTTCCAAGTCAGGAAATACTGAATCGTATCATTGTAAAGACTGTACTTCGGATTTCCAATATCCGAAGGTTGCTCGTACAATGTTGAGTCCAGCCATCCATCATTCTGTTCGGCATAAAATAAAATATAATCCCCGGGATTGATAAAGGAGTCGCCCCCATCAGATATAAAAAGCGGAACTTCGCGTTGTTTACCAAAAATCTGGAAATTACCTGATTGAATGGTGCTAAGTGGGATACCTGTAGAATTTAACGTTGCATAATCAATTTTGTGGACACCCGTCGCGTAAATTTTAAAGCTGTAATATTTCTGATCGTAATTGATCCATTCGTTTCCATATTGCTGTGCAAATGCTGTATTGAATAATAGGAACAACACAATTAATACTGCTATATGACGGGAACGCGAGATCACTATTTTATCATGTTTTTCGGTTTATCCAACTTCACTCTCAATGAAAAAACGTGCGAATAAAGTGCAATGGAGGCATCTCCTATGTCCGTGAATGCGTAATCCAGCTGGAAATTTCTGAATTGGACCCCAAGTCCCATGTTGGGTTGAATATTCAGGGAGGAATTATCGTCAAAATCCTTTATGAATTGCATGTTAGAAAGACCAAAACGCATAGCAACGATGGATTTATATCCGAATTCAAATCCTACATGTGGATCGATAGAAAACACATTTGTTTTGAGAAGAACATTTCGTTTTCCATCTGTTGTCAGATCCAGGTCTATTTCCCCCGAACCATAAATACCTTTCTTTCCAATATCGTACTTACCATTAGCTCCCATGATGAACCTTGGGAGCGTTAACTCAAGTCCATTCTGAGGAAGAAGGTTGCCTGTTGCCGCAAACACCTCTTTCATTTCCGGAGAAAGATCAAAAATCCATGCGTTGAAGGTCGAAGTAAGATCTCGAGCTACTAAACCGTATTTCCAATGTTCGCCTCGTTTCAATTGAACACCTGCATCTAGTCCAAAGCCCCATGATTTTGCAAAATCACCCACTTTTCTATGAATGAGCTTGAAGTTGCCACCAGCGCTCAATCCAGGATATTTCAATTTCCTTGCATATGAAAACAAAAAGGCATAATCTGCAGCAGTGAACGTTGAAATATTATCGTAATTGATATTGCCTGAGTTGTCAATAAGTTGAGTGGTATTCGGAATATCATCCACAGCAAAACGAATGAACGAGAATCCAGCTGTGCTCTTTTCATCAATGGCATGGGCAAGTCCAACAAAATCGTATTTAGCGATTCCAGCAAAATATTCAGAGTGCATCAAGCTGAGGTCAACCCATTTATTGACAGAAGTTAGTCCGGCTGGGTTCCAATAAATACTTGAAGAACCAGAGGTTTGTGCCACAAACGCATTTCCCTGTCCGAGCGCATCGGCACCAACGCCAATACTTAAAAATTCATTCGAATATTTAGGCGCAAGCGTACCGTCTTGAGAAAAGAGAGGTCGACAGATCAACAGCCCAACAAAGAAAAACAAAAGGTGCTTCACAGAAAGAGAAGTTTGGTGAACAAAAATACGTCTGCAAAACTCTTTTTTCATCAAAAAATTGTGTTCTTTGTAAAACAAAACGAATCACCAAAGTGTAAATTTAGGTGAAATTGAATTAAAAACCAATCGACTAAAAGACTTCGATGTTCAACTTACCCAACCTATTTACGGCAGGTAACATGCTTTGTGGAGCATTGTCGATCTTATTTATGTTTTCGGGGCGTCTTGATTTGGCACTTTTTTCGATTTTAATCGGTGCGGTCCTAGATTTTCTTGATGGATTTTTAGCCAGAAAACTGGGAGTCTCCGGTGAATTGGGCAAGCAACTTGATTCATTAGCCGATATGATAACCTTTGGGTTAGCTCCCGGACTTTTGACACTTCAAACGATAGTAGTCTCCATTTATCTGGACGGACCGAGGTATGGAATGTCATTCAATGAGTTTGCTCATTTTCAAATGAACAATTGGATCGGAGCAGTTTTTCATGGTGTTCCAAACAGTATGGATGCTTCAATCAAATACCTTCCTTTTTTTGGTTTAATAATTCCTTTTTTTTCAATCTTTAGGCTTGCAAAGTTTAACATCGATTTAAGGCAATCGGACAACTTCATAGGACTGCCTACACCACTTAACACGATTTTCTTTTGCTTTTTCCCACTTCTTATTTGGGTCAATTTTGGGGATGAAGCATTTTTTTCAGGTTGGACGAGTAGCCTACTCAATCCTCATTTAATTGCGGTTTTCAGTGTCCTTATGTCATTGATGCTCATCTCTGAAATCCCTTTGTTTTCAATGAAATTCAAAAATTTCTCATGGCATGAAAACAAGGTCAGGTTTATTTTTTTAGCACTATGTTCATTATTTGTTGTTCTCCTTGGAGTGTGGGCCATTCCTTTAATTGTACTTTTGTATCTGACAATGTCATTTGTGTTTAAAAATATCAATCAGAAGAAATGAAGTTTAAAGCAGAGATCGATGTAATGCCACTGGATGCACTTCTGGATCCACAAGGAAAAGCGGTAACAAACAGTATGAAAAGTATCGGTTTGCCGGAGATTGACGGGGTTCGAATTGGGCGTCACGTTCGACTTTTTGTGGAAGCAAGTTCGCAATCAGAGGCTGAAGACAAGGTAGAAGTTGCCTGTAAAAAATTACTCTCGAATCAAATAATGGAGAGCTATTCATTCTCAGTCACCGCAGTTTAATTCAGCATGCCCTCGGGATCGAATCTTATTGGGAGTAAATCATCCCGTGAGGGTTCAATAACTTTTCGATCATTCGACCCGGGTAATTTTCGTGAACTTCCGATAGAATTCTTTGAAGCAACAAACGAAGAAATCGAACAAGCATGTCAGTTGGCTGATTTTGCAGCTAAAGATTTGAGATTTATATCGAAGAATAAAATTTCCCAATTTTTAAGGTCGGTAAAGTCTGAATTAGTATCATCCAAAGATGAAATTTTATCATACTACACACTCGAGTCTGGACTGAGCGAAGAACGAGGAAATCTTGAGTTCGCAAGAACGACCAACTTGTTAGAAGATTATGCTGAATTCATTTCTTCACCTGATTTTTGTGTGAATGAGAGAGAGGTTGGTGAACCAACTTTAGTGAAAACTTCTTTCGGCATTGGTCCTGTGGTTGTATTCGGAGCAAGTAATTTCCCCTTGGCATATTCGACTGTTGGAGGCGATACTGTTTCTGCCTGGGTTGCGCAGTGTCCTGTGATCGTTAAATCTCATCCGATGCATGCCGGAACCTCCGAGCTTGTAGGGAATGCAATTCAACGCGCAGTAAAACAAAGTGGAATGCCGGAAGGAATTTTTTCATTAGTGAATGGAAAGTCTCACCAAGTAGGAGAAAAATTGGTTCAGCATCCTCTTGTTAGGGCAGTCGGTTTTACGGGAAGTCATAAAGGAGGTCGGGCCTTATTCGATTTGGCATCGAAGCGAAAGGAACCTATTCCTGTTTTTGCTGAAATGGGAAGTGTAAATCCGGTGATTCTCATGGATGCCTCCCCTGAAAAATTGGTTGATCAAGCACGAAAGTTAAGTGAGTCTATCTCCAACGATGCAGGTCAATTTTGTACGAAACCGGGAATAATATTTGTACCAGAACAGCACCTTGCGTTTTTTTACATTGAACTTCAGAATCGTTTGAAAGAAGCACCATCGTTTTTAATGATCCATCCAGAGATTCAAAAAAGATACATGGAACGCGTGGATGAAGTTGCAAAAGCAAATAATGGTGAACAATGGAGATACAGGAGCTCCAATCATCCGCTGTCAGCAGTCATATCGGTGACCGCAGTCTCAATGAGTAAATTTCAAGCAAATCTCACGTTTCACGAAGAAGTATTCGGGCCACATGTTTTGTTGGTTGGCTATGCATCTGAAAACGAGCTAACCAATACTTTAAAACTACTTGGAGGCCAACTCACAATTTCCATTTTCTGTTCGGATTTTAATAAACTGAAACAAATGAGTTTTATGAGCGTTATACCGGGAATGGCGGGTAGAATTATTTTGAATGGTGTTCCAACTGGCGTAAGAGTTTGTAAGGCTTCAAATCACGGTGGCCCGTATCCGGCCTCCACAGATTCAAGATTTACAGCTGTAGGTTTTGATTCTTGGAAACGCTTTTCGAGAGAGATTGCTTTTCAAAATTTCCCAATGGAATCAACTCGCGAAATGTTTAATGAAAATCCGTTGGGATAAATTTTATTGATTTTGATCAATAGCTCAACATAAATCTATTTTTACTTTTGTCGAACCAATAGTGTATAGAATGTCAGAAGGGAATGAACAACAGCAAAATAAAAGTACCAATGGATTGTATTTGGTCATTATACTTTTGTTACTTATCGGAATGGGAGTAATGGCCATGCTATGGTCCAGAAAGAATAAAGAGCTTAATGCCTGTGCCAATGAAAATACGCTTCTCAAAGCTGACATGGAGGGCATGAATCAGATGATGTCAGGATATGTAGACAATATGTCCAAAGACATCAAAACTGATTTTAAGAACATGTTGCGTACCTACGACGAGTTAATTGAAAAAGATAAAACAAAAGCCGATAGCTTGAATGCCCAAAAAGAAAGAATCTTCACTTTAATGGAGGATCTTGAAAACTCAAAGAAAAATGGACGTTTGAATGCTCGGAAGATCGCTCAAATGAATCGTGAGATTGAGACACTTCGTTCTATTATGAAAAGTTATGTGGTTCAGATTGACTCGCTCCATACCCTGAATGTGAAATTATCGTCTGATCTCGACCAAACGAACACCAAATTAAGCGCGACATCAGAAGAACGTGACAAGTACAGACAAGAAGCTGAACAGAGTGCAGCGCAGGTTAAAAAAGGATCGAAACTTCAAGCCCTGAGCATTGAGACAGTTGGATTGAAGATGAAATTGAATAACACTACCGAAGTATCAAACAAAGCGAAAAATGTAGTCCAAATTCGTTCAAGTTTCACGATCAGCGAAAATCCGATAACCACACCAGGTTCCAAAGTGATTTATTTGCAAGTGATAGGCCCGGATGGAAGAACACTTCAAGACAGATCAACGAACGTTGTTCAAACGGATGCAGGCCCCGTTTCTTACTCAGATAAAAAGGAAATTGATTACCGCAATCAGCAGATTGATATGTCGATCTACTACAATTTTAGAAATGAAGAACCCGCGAAGGGGAATTATATTGTCAAAATATATTGCGATGGAAATCAAATCGGGTCCGATTCTTTCGTGCTCAAATAAATAAGTTAGTTAGATAAAATGGTAAATATTTTTATTGCAAATCTGGATTGGGAGATTACTTCAGAAGATTTGCGAACCACTTTTTCCTCTTTCGGAGAAGTCACCTATGCGCATGTCGTTTACGAAAAAGACACCAAACGTTCCAAGGGATTTGGATACGTGGAAATGGAAAATACCGATCATGCCATAAATGCAATTCAGGCACTCAATGGAATGGAGGTCAATGGAAGGAAACTGGATGTTAAGATTGCTTCGCCCAAAGGCAACCGCCCTCCAAAAAAAGAAATTCCTACAAAGGAATTCGTAAAAAAACCAGGATATAACAAAAAGTTTGAAGGAAACAACAACAAAAGACCATACCCGAAAAACCGAGACTAAAATATACTGCAAACCATTTAACTTATGTCGGCAACAGAACAAGGACATGTTCATTTTTCAATTGATGAAAAAGGAATCGGGACCATTGAGTTTGGTCACCCAATGAGTAACTCCCTTCCCGGAAAGATCTTACAGAAACTTGCGGAGACAATTACAGAACTTGGGAAGAACCCAAGTGTTAAGGTTATTATTCTGAAATCATTCGGTGATAAAGCATTCTGTGCAGGGGCCAGTTTCGATGAGCTGATAGCGATTAAAGATCTCGAAACGGGTAAGACCTTCTTTTCAGGTTTTGCCAATGTGATTAATGCCTGCAGAAAAGCTCCGAAGCTTATCATCGGTCGCGTTCAAGGAAAAGCAGTTGGAGGCGGTGTTGGTTTGGCTGCTTCTGTGGATTATTGCTTTGCAACTGTAAATGCAGATGTTAAGTTGTCAGAATTGGCTGTCGGTATTGGGCCATTTGTGGTTGGACCAGCAGTAGAACGGAAAATTGGTCTTTCGGCTATGAGTGAACTTGCCATCAATGCAACGGAGTGGCGACACGCAGATTGGGCGCGAAAGAAAGGATTGTATGTGGATACTTTTGAAACCGAAGAGGAGATGGATCACGAAATTTCAAAGCTGGCTGATCGACTTGCAAAATCATCTCCAGAAGCCATGGCAGAGTTGAAAAGGGTTTTCTGGCAAGGTACTGAAAACTGGGATGATCTTTTAATTGAAAGAGCAGGAATAAGTGGAAGATTGGTGCTTAGCGAGTTTACGATCAACGCCATCAATTCATTCAAGAAAAAGTAAAGATTAATGCCAACTTGGTAGCAAGCAGATTGCACTTTATGCAAACGATCTTTCTTTTTTTGAAAATTCGTTTGTTAATAAAAATGGAAATCCTATCTTTGCACCCCCAAATTAGGGATATTGTCTTATTTAATTAGTAATAATTGTGAATACGTTAAGTTACAAAACCGTTTCCGGCAACAAAGAAACCGCTGACAAAAAGTGGCTCGTTGTGGATGCAGAAGGCCAAACTGTTGGTCGTCTTGCAAGCAAGGTGGCGAAAATTATTCGTGGGAAACACAAAACGAATTACACGCCTCATGCTGACTGCGGTGACAACGTGATTGTTATCAACGCGGAGAAGGTGTCTTTCTCAGGAACGAAGCTTGTAGACAAGGAATACGTTCGCTACACCGGATATCCGGGTGGGCAACGTATCACCACGGCTCAAGAAATGCTTCAAAAACATCCTGAAAGACTAATTGAGAAAGCTGTAAAAGGAATGTTGCCTAAGAATAGTTTGGGTCGCCAGCTCTTTACAAATCTGAAAGTCTATAAAGGTTCTGAGCACAAGCACGAAGCTCAAAAGCCTGAGACCCTTAATCTTGACACATTTAATTGATCAGCATGGAAATAATCAACACACTTGGAAGAAGAAAAACTTCAGTTGCCCGGGTTTACCTCTCGAAAGGTTCCGGTAAAGTAATCGTTAATAATAAAGACTACAAAGTGGCTTTTCCTATCGCAGTTCTTCAGTCTAAGATTGAACAGCCATTTGCACTCACAAATACTTCAGGTCAGTATGACGTTAAAGTGAATGTATTTGGAGGTGGGATCAACGGTCAGGCTGAAGCGATCCGACTTGGGATTTCACGTGCTTTAGTAGAGATATCTGAGGACAACAAAACACTTCTGAAAGCTGAAGGATTGATGACACGTGATCCAAGAATGGTGGAGCGTAAGAAGCCAGGTCAACCGAAAGCAAGGAAGAAATTCCAGTTCTCAAAACGTTAATTTTTTTTGGCGATTGTTTAGTATCCAAACTTCAGAGCACCTTTCGCAAGAACCCTCTGATTGTTGAAGAAATACATAGCCTTACTGTCGAAAGGCAGGAATGTAAACAATAAATAAAGTAAAATGTCAAAAGTAAACTTTGAAAATCTATTAGAAGCTGGTGTTCATTTCGGACACTTAAAAAGAAAATGGAACCCGGCAATGGCGCCGTACATCTTCGAAGAGAAGAAAGGTATTCACATTATCGACCTTAACAAGACAATAGCACACCTCGATCAGGCATGTGCGGCAATGAAACAAATTGCAAAGTCGGGTAAAAAAATTCTTTTTGTAGCAACTAAAAAACAAGCGAAGGAAATCCTTGCACAGAAAGTGGCAGAAATTAATATGCCTTTTGTAACGGAGCGTTGGTCCGGTGGTATGCTTACCAATTTCCAGACAACAAGAAAGTCTATACGTAAAATGTCTACCATTGACAAGATGAAATCGGATGGTTCTTGGGACACATTGAACAAGCGTGAGAAATTATTCAAAACTCGTCAAAGAGAGAAATTGGATAAAAACTTCGGTTCAATAGCAGATATGACTAGACAGCCAGCTGCCATTTTTATTGTAGATATCTTGAAAGAGCACATTGCATTGAATGAAGCTAAACGTCTGAACATTCCAACGTTCGCAATGGTGGATACAAACTCTAATCCCAAGTTAGTCGATTTTCCAATTCCTGCGAATGACGATGCAACAAAATCGATTTCTATAATTTTGGATGCAATTTGCGGATCTATCAAAGAGGGCTTGGATGACCGTAAGAACCTAAAAGGGTCAGAGAAGGAAGAAGATGATACAACAGAAACTACAGTGAGCGCTGAAGCTTCTGAAGGCACAAACGAATAATAACAGATAAACGAACAGAAATGGCAATAACAGCTGCAGATGTAAATAAACTTCGCCAGCAAACTGGTGCTGGTATGATGGATTGCAAGAATGCACTCGTTGAAGCAAATGGTGATTTTGAGGCAGCGGTAGATATTTTGCGTAAAAAAGGACAAAAAATCGCTGCTAAGAGAGGTGAGAATGAAGCTCGTGAAGGACTTATCATCGCACAGGCGAATGCTGAAGGGACGTCAGGTGTTATCGTAACGTTGAATTGCGAGACAGACTTCGTTGCGAAAAATGATGGTTACAGAGCTTTAGTTCAATCCATAGTAGATATCGCGCTTAAAAACATGCCTTCTTCAGTAGAAGAATTGAAGTCGCTAAAGTACGATGACAGAATAAGCGTTGACGAGAAGATCACTGAACAGATTGGTGTTATTGGTGAAAAATTAGACCTCTCTGGATACGATACAATCAAAGCAGACAAGGTTGTCGCTTATAATCACCCTGGTAACCAATTGGCAACTCTAGTTGGTTTGAACAGCTCATCTGAAGCTGCGGAGGATGCAGGAAAACAAGTGGCAATGCAAGTTGCTGCAATGAATCCAATTGCTCTTAACAAGGATGGTGTTGATGCTCGTACGATTGAAAGAGAGATTGAAGTCGGAAAAGATTTAGCAATTCAAGAGGGAAAACCTGCTGACATGGCAGAAAAAATTGCTCAGGGAAGATTGAATAAATTCTTTCAGGAGAACACTTTGTTAAGTCAAGCGTTTGTCCGAGATAATAAACTAACCGTAGAACAATTCTTAGGTTCAGCGGAAAAAGGTCTGACAGTGCTCGATTTCAAACGATTCTCATTGAGTTAATCTAAATATACTAATTTAAAGGCTATCAGATTGATAGCCTTTTTTTTGAACTATCAATACGTTGAACGAATGAAGTACAAAAGAATTCTACTTAAACTCAGTGGCGAGTCACTTATGGGAGAAAAGCAATTTGGCATCGATAACAATAGACTGGCTGAATATGCTACTCAGATTAAAGAAATACATGATCTGGGTGTTGAAGTTGCGATCGTAATCGGTGGTGGAAACATATTTCGAGGAGTGCAGGCAGAAGAAGGTGGCATGGACCGAACACACGGAGATTATATGGGAATGCTTGCTACGATGATTAATTCTATGGCATTACAAGCTGCGTTAGAGACTGAGGGAATCAAGACTCGTCTACAGTCCGCAATTGAAATGAAAGAAATTGCTGAACCCTATGTCCGCCGGCGTGCTGTTCGTCATTTAGAAAAAGGAAGGGTTGTAATTTTTGGAGCCGGAACCGGAAATCCTTTCTTTACTACTGATTCTGCCGCGTCTTTGCGGGCTATTGAGATCAATGCAGATGTTATTTTGAAGGGAACACGAGTGGATGGGATTTACACAGCAGATCCGTTAAAAGATCCAAGTGCAGAAAAATACGATACCATCAGCTTTGACGATGCATATGGCAAAGGACTGAAGGTCATGGACATGACAGCATTTACACTTTGTAAGGAAAATAACCTCCCGATCATCGTTTTTGATATGGATACTCCAGGCAACCTGAAAAAAATTATTTCAGGTGAGAAGGTAGGGACAATCGTTAAAAATTAGAAAATACTATTTTTGAGAAAATCTTTTTGTCATGACAGAAGAGCTTGAAATGATTTACGATGAATTTCGTTCGGCCAATCAGAAATCCCTGAATCATTTAGAAAATGAATTGGTTAAAATTCGTGCGGGTAAGGCAACCCCATCTATGTTGAATGGTGTCATGGTTGATTATTACGGAAGTCCAACACCCATTCAACAGGTTGCTAATATTACCACTATGGATGCCCGGACAATTACCGTTCAACCTTGGGAAAAATCCATGTTGAATGAGATTGCAAAAGGTATAATCAATGGAAATCTCGGATTTGCACCTCAAAACAATGGCGAAGTACTTATCATTTCTGTTCCTCCGCTAACGGAGGAACGTCGGCGCGAACTCGCCAAAAAAGCTAAAAGTGAGGGCGAACATGCAAAAGTCGGAATACGAAACAACCGCAAAGAGTCACTCGATCTGCTGAAAGATCTAAAAAACGAAGGACTGTCTGAAGACATGTTCAAAGATGCGGAAAATGAAATCCAGAACCTCACCAATTCTTACGTTAAAAAAGTCGATGATCTTTTGGAATCGAAGGAAAAAGAAATAATGACGATTTAACGGTAACTCACTTTACCAAAATTTCCACGCGCCTGTTGGCTTGCTCTTCATAGGCGAATTTAGGTTCTCGGTAAATTGGCCGCGTATTGCCGTACCCTACAGCGATCATTCTGTTTTTGTTGATCCCATTATCTACTAAATAGGCCATGACCCTTTTAGCTCTTGCCTCTGACAATTTTTGGGATGCCAGCCCATTGTCGCCTATCAGATACACGTGACCTTGAATTTCAATGTCCACATCCGCATTCAAGGCCATAAAATCTTTTAAACGTTTAAGTTTTCCCTCAGAACCAGGTATAATTTCACTGGAGCCAGGTTTAAATTCTATCTCTTCAATCTGTATTGTTTTTCCTTTTGCAATATGATCAAGTTTGAACATAATCTGTTGATCGGAAGTTCCAATAACAGAAACTTGTTTGTCTTCAAAGAAATAACCCTCAGCATCACAGCGTACATTGATTTTACAAGGTCTTGGAGGATTGAAATAGAGATCACTGCAACGGTAAAGCCCAGCCATTTCTTTACTGTCTTCGATAATGAAATTTGCAAGGACTGGTTGATTTGTTGCTTTGTCCCGCGCCATAAATGAGAGGGTTGGGGCAAATTCATCACTCCGATTATCCAAAACTTTAGGCTCCCGAATTATTTGATCTCCACCTGATTCTCCGAAAAATTTAAAATCAAGTTTCACAACGGACTTGGTTTTTTCCAGTGTCGTAAATGCAATCATAATCTTTTGTCCGGCCATTAACTGAACTGGAAACAATTTGCCACCGGCAACATTTGAATCCAACCCGACAACCATCTGATCTTTTTTCTTGTACATCCGTTTTATCTCTGCAGTTCCATTAGAAAGTTCAAAACATACATTATTTGTCATTTCCTGAAAAACAATCATTTGCAAGTAATTTTCAGAAATACTTGCGTTGAAGGTGACTACCCCATCTGACTCTGCTATGTAGGAAATCCAAACAATATTCTTGCTGGAGATGTCTACAAGTGACGGATAATTCAGAAGATCATCAATATAACCAGGCTTACCCGGAAACTGAATAGAATAATTTCCATTCGTAAACAGGTTCACAGCCCCCTCACAATCCGCAATCGATTCAGACTGCTCGCTATCAGATTGAGCAATCAAATTGAAAAGCTGCAAAACAATACTTATGCTTAGTAAGATCCTAATCATCGGGTGAATCTAAATTATAAATTTTAATTCAAAAGGAATGCATAAAAATGTTAAAGTACTCATATAGATTTTGCTAGTGGCAGCACAAATCTCTATAGAATGGCTTTTCACTAAGAAAAAATCGGACCAAAATCTTCTTAAGAAATTACATGTTGAGCTTGAGCTCTCCTTTTGTATTGATCCTCAAAAGTAAAGCAGAGGATGCAGGATGAATTTCAAGGACATCGAGTGTTTTGGCTGTGCCCTGAAGAAATACACCTTTGGTAAGCTCCTTGTTTAATTCACCTTGTAGTGTTTTTTTCATATCCTCCAAGTACGGTTTGATATCGAAGGTCGACTGATCGCGCATCATACCTGTGATCTTGTCGCTGAAAAGCCATTTGGCGGACTTAAGTAGCAAGTTCTTGCTTTCTACGTCAAATGTGA
>JAJTDX010000155.1 GCA_021298235.1 Cryomorphaceae bacterium
TACGGAGATATATGGGAAATTCGCAAAAGGAGCGATGTGGCTATCGCGAATTTTGAGTGTCCCCACAAAGTCATCGTTCAGGGTTCTGATCATTTCCTGGACGATCGCATCCTGTTTGGCATAAACAATCCCTATGGCCACTGAAAACAGTATGACGGGCAGTAAAACGGCCATCATTACGAACCGTTTCCAAAATCGTTTCTTTTTCAAGAATCTGAACTTCAACATAGCTGATCGCATTCGTTAAAATTAAGCATTTAAAGAATTTAAAATCTCTTTTCGCAGGAATTTGAACAGGATGAAATTGACTGTCCACAGCCCCAGAATACCGTTCACTGTTACCACGCAAAAGAGGCCGCAAATTTTGTTTCAATTTTTTGCTTTAAAAAACAGATCTTCATGCGTTTTTACTACCGCTGTTCTGTAGAATTCAATAAAAGACACTACGTAGTTACACTGATTTCAGCGTTAAACCCCACTTTAATTTTCCTTCACGGCATCAAGTCACATTAGTTTTGAACCAGAAACAACAACGAACGATAAAATCAAATAACAACAACATGAAACAGTCCTACTTTAACACCAGCAAACAGTCATTTTACCACTCTGTACGTCAGCTGATCCTTGGGATCACAGGAACCGTTCTCTTTTCGGGGTTCAGTCATGCGGCTACCATTTACATCAACAGTTCGACAGGAAACGATGCTGCGGGTGATGGTTCCATCACCACACCCTACCTCACTTTTCACAAGGCGTATTCTGTGGCAATTTCAGGAGACATTATAGATGCTACAGGAACCTTTACCTGGACGGATGCAACAGAGCTCGGTGATGTAACTCAAACCGGATATGTTCTCGATAAAAACCTAACCATTCGTGGGAAAGGACGTGATCTGACATACTTTCAAGCTGCATCAAGCCGCGGCATTGCAGACAGAAGTGTATTTTTTGTCAGTGCAAACAGAACCGTCACTTTTGAGAATATCACAATCCGTTATGGAAAGGTCACCGCAGAAAAGTTAGGCGGAGGGTTGACACTAGCCGGTTCCTATTGCGGCAACTATCCATGTTCATCGATTACCGGAACAGCGATCCTAAATTACGTTAATGTCATTGAAAATGACGCAAACGGTGTCACATCCAACCAGTTTTATATGGCCGGTGGGATCTATTTGAGGGAAGCATCAACCCTTACATGTCAATTCCAACACGTGTACTTGCACGCTTTATTCAGCAGGCGGAATTGCGGGCGGTGAGCAGTCACAATCCGTTACCATTACAAACTCAACGGTCGCATCGAATGCAGCAACATCCTCCTTTGGAAGCAGTTATCCATACAGTTATGCCTCTGCTGGCGGGGGTATGGCCTTGCAGCGTTCAGGGCGATGTGTTGTCACCAACAGTACCTTTTCCCACAACAGCACGAACAATTATGGCGGTGGCATCAATATCTGGTACCAGCAATGGGCTACTTTCACGAATACAACCATTGCAAACAACACGGCAACATTGGGAGCAGGCGGCGTATTATGGGGAACCCCAAACCAAACAGTTTACGATTTCTTCAAACTATACATGAAAAATACGCTTATTGCCAACAACACAGGAAATTCAGGTGCCTCCGATCTTTATTCATATGATGCTTTTTCAGGAACAATGATCAATGCATCTTACAGTCTGATCGAACAAAGTTCCAACACCACCTTATCCGGTACCGGAATGATCACCGGCGAGCAGTCAGGACTCGGTTTGGCAACGGAGCTTTCAGATAACAGCTCGAGCACAGGTACGAAAACATTGAGTATTTTAAACACCAGTGTTGCACGAAATGCAGGAAATTCAAGTGCACATGGTTACGGATCCTACACCGTGACACCACCTTCAACAGATCAGCGCACGGTCACACGTGACTCACAATCCGATATCGGGTCCTTTGAATTCTTCTCTGCACTACCTGTCGAAATGCTCTATTTTGAAGCATCCTGCAATGAAGGAGAACCAACATTGAACTGGGCAACGGCATCAGAGCACAATTCCGATTACTTCGCAGTTGAGACGAGCACCGATGGTTTGAACTGGGATGAAATTGCGAAGATCCCAGCAGCGGGTAACAGCACAACTGAAATGAACTATACCTATTCCATCGAAGAGAAAAGCAGAACAGCAACCCAACTTTACAGACTTCGCCAAGCTGATTTTGACGGTGCAACAGAATTATTCGGACCTGTTTCACTTCAGTGCGGAAGCGAGCGCAATGCGTATATCTATCCAAATCCCGTTAAAGACCAGTTTGTGTTAACCACGTCATCAAACAGAGAAGAACATCTTGTATACACTATTTTCAACAACCAGGGCTATGCGGTATGGACGCAACAGGTAGCTCTTCATTCAGGACAGAACAGTGTATTGTTTTCACTTCCCGAATTAGAGCCAGGGGCTTATTACCTTAAGAACAGCGGAAATGATCACGTTTCACGACTCGTTATTGTACAGTAAAGCATCAGCACCCAAATTATCTACCATTCCAAAGCACCTTTTTAACCCCCCTTTTTCATAGCATACGAGGCACCCGTGACGGGGTGCCTTGTTTGCTTTCAACACTCACAGCTTGTTACATTCAAGAACCCTATTACTGCCTCACGTTTCCTAGCCATTATTTGCTTTTCAGACTCAACTAAGCTATGGTGGCATTCACCGAACAAAAAACCTTTCATCGTGTTACTCCTAGAAATCAAGAATATGCGGGTTTTCTTTTTTACCTTCTTTTTTCTCGTGTTTTCCGCTCGGGCGCAAGAACTATCGTCTTTTAACCAACAGCGGTTACAGACAGATCAGCGGCTCATGGTGACTTTGGGCTCGTGGTCGGCTGTTAATTTCATTGGCAGTGGTATCAGCTGGGCACTGAGTGAGCCCGGCGAGGCGCGTTACTTCCATCAGATGAATGTCTATTGGAATGTCGTAAATGCCGCTTTGGCCATCCCGGGATATTTCAAGTCCAGGAATTCGGACCCATCCCTCACGACTGCAGAGACGATCCGCATGCAATACAAGACAGAGAAGACCTTTTTATTTAATGCGGGGCTTGACCTCACCTACATGACGGCAGGATTTATGCTCCGTAATGACGCAAAATACAACGTTGAAAAGCGCGATCAGTTGAATGGATTCGGCAACAGTCTTCTGCTGCAAGGAGGCTTTTTATTTATTTTCGATGTTGCTGCGCATGTGATCCACGCAAAACACCGCACTAAAAAACTTGAACCGTTACTGGATAAGCTTACGCTCAGTTCAACAGGTTTGGGATTGCGTTTTGAACTAAGTCCTACTCCCCAAAAAAACCTCATACCGATCACCACTCAAGAATAAGGTTCAGACCGGTCCAATCGCTTTCATTTCCCAAAATTTTATCTATCATTGTGCGTATGGGAAAGCGCGTGATCCTTCTTCTAATCTTTTTCATACAGCTAGTTCAGTGTCAAGCCACGATGCAGGACCCAGAACTCGAACTGCTACTGAAGGTTGGAACAGACACACTCCGAAGCGGTAGGATCCTTCCACTTCAATTAACCATTACAAACACCTCGTTTCACAGGGGAAGCATATTGGTACCTTTTGCACAAAACACCGGAACATCCCTTTTCCAGCTTCGCGTATTCAAAGCCCAAGGTGACCTCCCTTCTGAGCTTGTATTCGTCAGTTCAACGGAGCTCCAAATGGATACTTCGCGGTACAAGTCAACAGCTAGTTTCTATTCACTTGAACCGGGGGAGCACTTTTCCTTACCGCTTTTCATAAACGATCATAAAAACAGTGACAAGCGCATCGAATCTTCTATCGGGTTGCCTGATCTTGAACCAGGAGATTATTCCATTCACGTTGTGTACAACCCGGAAGTATCCGCATTTTTCAAGTATGCATTCAAGGAAAGCAGCATCTATGACCCAATTCCGGAGGATGACGTTTCTGACTATCCCGATCATTTCAACTGGTTGGGAGAGCTGGTCAGTAATGCAGTGAACGTCACTGTGCCCTCCGGTTTCACTGTTGAATCGGAGACGGCGCCATGTAAGTGCTCCGTGTGCAGGGCAATTCGTTCTGAAAAATGGAAGAGTGTTCAGCGCAAGTGGGATCATCGTTCCCAAACCACTCAGCATACGTCCATTCTATGGGAATATCCCTGGTCGCAGACAATTCTCTCGTCGCTTCCATCCTATGCCGGTTACGAAGTAATTTTTGAGACCAATTCAGGGATTGTTTACACTAGTTTCACCTACCAGATCGGAAAAATATTCCCTTTCCGATCCGTTCTATCCAGGCTTTTCCATCTTGTCGGTTTCAGGCGCAGTCCATTCAGGAGTTCAACCGTTCAACACACATCGCTTCACTCACTTTTTATTTTTTAAGCGCTCAGATCGCTGAACAAGGGAGGATTCCATTTGTTCATTCAGTATGAGAACATTTCTATTCATCGGTGGTAACTCTGACATCGCGCTGCGGACGCGCACCTTGCTCGAAGCTGCCGGAAACAAGGTACTATCTGTGTCCAGATCCACGGAACATGAAGGACAGGTTCATCTATACGGTGATCCCGTCCTGAACGACCTTCCGGAAATTGATGAACAGATCGATGGGTTGGTTTATTTTCCGGGGAGTATCACGTTAAAGCCTTTTCGTTCGATCAAGCAGGCTGATCTTCAGTCTGATCTCGAGATCAATGTGCTCGGAGCGTTCCATTCGATCCAGCGTTACCTATCGAAGATGAACGAAGGTTCCTCCATTGTGCTTTTCAGCACGGTAGCCGTTCAGACCGGGATGCCATTTCACAGTTCAGTTGCAGTTTCCAAGGGAGCAATTGAGGGGTTGACGCGGGCACTAGCAGCAGAGTTTGCGCCCAAGATCCGGGTAAATTGCATTGCCCCTTCGCTGACCAATACCAAACTTGCCTCAAAATTTCTGAGCAGTCCGGAGAAGCATGAAG
>JAJTDX010000055.1 GCA_021298235.1 Cryomorphaceae bacterium
TTTACAAATGAATGTGCCTCTGGTTCCGGGACAAAACACCATTACGATTACGGTAACTAACGCGTGTGGAACAGATACCGAAGTCATTGTCATTAATTATCAGCAGGAGGAACAAAAAGTTACCATCTGTCACTATCCTCCCGGAAATACAGGAAATCCACAAACGATCGAGATTCCACTCTCCGCATGGCCTGCACATGAAGCGCACGGAGATAAACTCGGACCATGTCCAGAAGTAATCAATAGTGGGGGTGGCTCAACTGGAAATGGCAATATTAACAGCTCGGGAGGAATAGGGGGCCCACGAACAGAGAAGCTCACCATCTGTCACTATCCTCCGGGAAATACAGGAAATCCGCAAACCATTGAGATTCCGCTATCTGCCTGGCCCGCACACGAAGCGCATGGTGATAAGCTCGGACCATGCCCTACTGATTCGACATCCAATGGACAGGGCAACCAAGGAGGCTCGGGAAGTGGAAATGTGAATCAAGATGGAACATCTAATGGAAGCAGCATGGGAACCGGAGGAGGAAGACCGGGGTCATCGACGAATACCACGGGTGTGAATTCTGGAGGTGGCTCGAGCAACAGCACTAATGGAACAACTAACACAAATTCGGGATCGGGAAGCACATCAAACGGAGACAGTATGGGTACAGGAAATGGTTCAGGTGCAGAAACAAACAATCCGCCTGCACCCGTAGCAAATCCGGGAAACAATTCCAATTCAACCAATGAAGGTGGATCGCAAGGCACAGATCCAAAGGCACCAGGAAAACCCGGTGGAAAAGCAGCAGGAAAGGCAAGCGGGAACATTAAACCAAAAGAGGAAAAACCTGAGAATAAAACAACTCCGGAACCGGAAAAAAAGAATGGCGATAAAGATCCTACCAAGCCCGGTTCAAGCACAGAAAAAACCGGAGGAGGTTAATTGTACTAAGGCTGTCATCTGACGGCCTTTTACTTTTAAATAAGTTTCACTTAGATTGCTTTTCAAAGTCGAAACATCTCCTTATATTCGCACCCTTAAAGAAAAATGCAATGGCACTTATTGGAAAAATTCGTGAAAAATCGACTTTGCTTTTATTGTTTGTAGGAGGAGCACTACTCATATTTGTAGTTCTCGGATTAGGTGATCCGCAGAGCAATCCGTTTGTAAAACTGTTCAAATCACTGACCGGACAGCAAGTGAAAGAATATGGCTACGGAACGGTCTACAACGAATCAGTTGATCCTATGAAATTCAATGAGGCCAGTACTCGATTTCAAGAGCAGGATGCTACGCAAGCGCAGCAACAGCAACGCGAGTATACACAGAAGGATCAAGAGGGCTCTATCGATAAAGCATGGAATTACATGGTGGAAACCACCATTTTTGATAAAGAATTTGAGGCGCTGGGAATTGACGTGAGCGAGTCGGAGTTTGACGCATATTTATACGGAACGGATGGTTTTACAGTATTGCCTGAATTAGCTCAAGGTTTTACTGATTCTTTGACAGGAACGTTCAATGCGAAAATGCTTGAGAAACGAATCAATGAAATGGAATCCTCTACCGATGCTAATATGCAGAAGCAATGGGCGGATAATAAAAAATACTACACCGACCGTAGAAAACAAGAAAAGTACATGGAGTTGATTGGCCAAGGACTTTATGTAACCAAGTTAGAAGCTGAAGAAGAGTACTTTGCTCAAAAAGAAGTGAAGAGCGTCTCTTATGTCGTACGTCGATACAGTGAGTTAATGGATGATGACATCAAGGTTACGGATCAAGAGCTCAAGGCGTACTACGAAGAGCACAAGAATGAGAAAAAATATGAAAATAAAACTGCCTCAAGAGAGGTGCGTTATTTCGATGTGACCATTGCGCCTTCAAGAACTGATAGTGTTAAATTCAACCGATTAATGAATGGCCTGAAAACAGAATTTGCCAAAACAACTTCTGACTCGCTCTTTGTGCTGAAAAATTCTGAGATCAAGTTTTACTCTTCCCAGAAGATCGCAACTGCAGTGCCTGAAGGAAATGAAAAGGCACAAAAACTACAGTCGTATCCTAAAACCATGGATACGGTTTTCAAAACTGCGACGATTGGGCAAATTGTTGGTCCATATGACAGCCGTGGGAATTTTGTAATATCCAAAGTCATCGGTTTTACTCCTTCTAGACTCAAAGCTCGTCACATTCTTCTTTCCACAAACCAATCCACAGATGCGAAGGTCATTGCACAAAAACAGAAAATGGCAGACAGCCTCTTGAAGTTTATCAATAAAGAAAACTTTGGAGAATATGTGACGAAGTTCAGTGATGATCCGGGATCTAAGCAGTCAGGAGGTGAATACGACAATTTCCTCGAAGCGGACATGGTTTCGGAATTTGGAGCATTCTGTGCTACAAAACCGATTGGAACGATTGGTACTGTTAAAACTCAATTTGGAATACATATAATTGAGGTACTTGATCGCGACGATTCCAAATTCCCGGTATTGGCTTCTGTATCAAAAGTCTTTAAGGCGAGTCAGGAAACGATTGACCGCAAAGAAAGTGAGGTTTACAACTTGTTGTACAAACTCGAAGGAAAGATCTCACGTGCCAATGAAATTAAGAAAAAACTTGAGCTTTTTGATACCATTGCTCAGCAGGCGGGTTATTTCGTTCGCCCGGTCAAAATGGAAGATGATGGCCCTAAGCTTTATGGATTCAATTCTGTGCCTGCGGAAAATAAGATTTTGGAGCTAGCATATGCACAAGAAGCAGAGGTGGGGAATATTACATCTGCACCAATAAAAGATAAGGAACGATACATCATAGCGATTGTTTCTTCTATCAAAGAAAAAGGAGCTCCCCTTTTTGAGGATATCGAAGCAACGATGAAGCGAGATTTGATCGAAGAGAAAAAAACGAAACGATTTAGCAACCAATTATTGAAAGATAAATCTTTGTCTGCAATGGCGAAAAGAGCAAATGGTGAAGTAATGAAAGCTGAAGTGACATTCGGAAATCCTCAAATTACCGGAGCAGGATATGAACCGGAAGTTGTTGGCGCTTTATTCTCTGGATTGAAAGATGGTCAAAGAACACTTCCGCTAAAAGGAAAAATGGGTGTATATGTGATTCGCATTGACAAAACCACTAAAGCACCAACTGCGGCGAACTATAATGTAGAAAGAGACCAATTACTCTCTGCATTGAAAGGAGGATTACAAGGTCAGGCGATCAGTGCTCTTAAAAAGAAAGCTGAGGTCATTGACAACCGAAAACTGTTCAACGCAGGTATTCGAAGATAACTCTTTAAAAGGTCCGAGAGGGCCTTTTTTTCTACCTCAACTTATGATACCCTTTACCAGGTACATTTCGAACAACACCTTTCAGCTCTAGATGTAAAAGGTGGCCCTGAAGTTCCGAAATCGGAATAGTTATACCTAAGGAAATTTCGTCGGGATGTCTCGTTCCGTTATCGTCAAGATACCTACAAATCAGATTTTCTGTTGGAGATAATTCCACAGGTATCATAGTCTGCGTTTGTGGTTTTTGTTCCCATCCCATTTTTACCAGTAAGTCTCTTCCGTTTGTTATCAAATGAGCCTTGTCCTCCCGAATGAGGTAATGACCGCCCTCTGCATTCTTGGACCCAATTGCACCCGGATAAGCAAACACATCCTTATTGTAGTCATTAGCCAGCTCGGCTGTTATCAATGAACCGCCCTTTCTTCGACTTTCCACCACTACTAAGGCGTCCGCCATTCCGGCAACAATTCGATTTCGCATAGGAAAGTTCTCCCTATCCGGATTTGTACCGACCGGAAATTCTGTGATCAAACCGCCGTTCTCAAGCATTTGTACTGCTGTTTTCCTGTGCGAGTAAGGATAAATTCTGTCAAGACCATGGCCCAAAACACCTATTGTTTGTATTGAAGAACCAACACATGCCCGATGAGCTAAAACATCAATCCCGTATGCTAAGCCGCTGATTACCTGTATGTCCTGATCAACCAGACTTTCGATCAATTCCGAGCAAAGCATCTTACCATAGTCAGATGCATTTCTGGTTCCCACTATTGCAAGTGTGCGCTTTGGATTGATATCAAAATTACCCATGCTGTATAAAATAATTGGAGCATCTACACACTGTTTTAGCCGTCTGGGATAATTTGCATCTAAAAAGAAATGGACATGAAGATTGTTTTTTGCCACAAATTCGAGCTGTTCAGCTGCCTTTTCCAGTGCCTGCTGTCTTTGCAGATTCTCAAGCACCGAATGTCGAATGCCTGTCGCTTTATGAAGTTCACGGATGTTTTCAATGAATACTGCTTCAGGACTTCCAAGTTTTGCAACCAATTGGGAGGCTTTTTTCGGGCCTATACCAAATAGAAAAGAGAGGCCAACTTTGTAGTGAAGTTCAGTGTACATAAGGTAGGTTTTAGGTTAACCTTAAGTTATGAAGAATTTCTTTAAGTTCAATTAAAATTAATTCGACTAAAAAATTAAATTTGTTTTAATGCTTTTTAAAAATCTTCTGCTGCTTACATGGCTACTTTGTGGGCTTGTGTCTTTTTCGCAAATTAAGGGAAGGGTACTTGAACTTGAGGGCGATAAACCTGTGGAGGCTCAAATTATATCGAGTGAAGGCAATTCAACTTTCACCAACAATGAGGGCTATTTCATTCTTGAGGTTCGAAAATTTCCACTAACGTTGATTACCAAAGCGGAGGGCTATATCAGCGACACAACTCTTATAAAAGATGACCAAACACCTGTTGAAATTAGACTTTCAGCACCCATTCGGATGATGGAGGCGGTGGTTGTTTCTGCAGGTCGTAGAACTCAAAAGCTCGAGGATGTAACCATTTCAATGGAAGTTCTAAAACCAGCATTAATAAACAATAAAGGCATCACGAGCCTGGATCAGGCAGTTAATCAAAGTCCCGGGGTATTTGCTATGGACGGACAGGTGAGTATCAGGGGTGGTGGCGGTTACGCTTATGGAGCAGGAAGCCGCGTTTTGCTCTTATGGAATGGGGTTCCGATGCTTTCTCCGGACGTAGGAGATGTCAAATGGAACAGTGTGGCATTGGAAAATGCTTCACAAATTGAAGTTATCAAAGGGGCTTCATCTGTCCTATATGGAAGCGGTGCTTTGAATGGGATTATTTCCATTTTAGAAAAAGACCCCAGCACAAAAGGAGAGCTCAAGGTAAAAGTACTTTCCGGAGTATATGGTGACCCGAAAAGAAGTTCTCTTAAGTGGTGGAACAGAAACCCAACATTTAACTCTTTTGACGCGTATTATGGCAAGAGTTTTACCAAACTAGGCTATTCACTGTCGTGCAATGGCTTTTTGAATGAAGGTTACCGCAAAGGAGCATTGGAACACCGTGCCCGGATGAGTGGATCGCTGTATTACAAACCTTTGCCAAATAAAAATTTAAAAGCCGGAGTCTTTTACAGCGGACAATATCAATATACGGGTAATTTTATTTTGTGGGAAAACGATTCCCTTGGTTACATCGCACAGGGAAATGGGTCCACACTTACCTATCAAAAATCCATACGTGTTAATGTGGATCCTTATATAAAATTCACTGATGCCGCTGGAAATAAACACGAATTAAAAACAAGATATTATCTCGTAACGACAGGAGATCTTACAAATATCTTCGCGTCTTCAAAGGCCACCATGTACTTTGGAAACTACCAATTTCAGCGCCAATGGCCAGGAAAATCTGTTCTAACTGCCGGGACAACATTTGCAACCAATCAAGTCTTAAGTCCGGTGTTCGGGAACCATACCTCTCACAATCCTGCTGCCTACGTTCAGTTTGAGAAAAAATGGCAAAAACTTGACTTTTCATTTGGTACGAGGGCAGAGTATTTTGAGCTCGATGGAAAACGAGGAGATTCAGATTTTTATTTTGGAAACGACACGACAAGTATGACCAAACTGCCGGTCTACCCCATTTTTCGAACCGGTATGCACTATGCTGTTACCAAGGCCACACACCTTCGTGCCTCCTTTGGTCAAGGGATTCGTTTTCCATCTGTTGCCGAACGATATGCAGCAACCTCGAATGGCGGTGTGGTGATCTTCCCTAATCCATCGCTCAGACCGGAAATAGGATGGGCAGCAGAAGTTGGAGTTAAACAGGTGTTCCGTATCAGTGAATGGAAAGGAATGTTGGATGTTGCAGCCTTTATCAATCAATACAGCAATATGATTGAATACACCTTTGGACTTTACAATCCTGACACAGTGGTTATTACAGCTGAAAACCTGGCCTCTTGGATAGGGTTTCAGGCACAAAATGCAGAAAGCGCACGAATCACGGGCCTTGAATTTTCTTTTAACAGTTCGGGAAAGATTAAAGAGGTAGAAATTGTTTCCCTCTTAGGTTATACATATATGAACCCTGTCAGTCTAAACTTAAGTCCTGCATACGTTGGGCAATTCTCTGACACAAATTCCAACATGCTGAAATACAGATTCAAGCACATGGCAAAAGCAGATATGGAGGTAAATTACAAAAAGTTCAGCTGGGGGATTTCAACTCGTTACAACAGTTTCATGTCTAACATCAATACCGGCTGCGCGGTTTTTGATGTTAGAATGGCCCATAAATTCCGCGAAAAATGGAAGTTTGCCGTAATCATTAATAATGTGTTCAATGCCGAATACACCAGTAGACCAGCAGATATTCAGCCTCCAAGGACATTCATGGTGCAATTGCAGGCAGAGATATAAAACTGCTCCAAAAAAGAGTTAAATTTCTTTAAAATTGGTATTTTAGCCACAACCCAAAAACTACGAACACCAAAAAGCTTATGAAAAACACGCTACTCCTTTTTCTCATTTTGCCCCTTTTTTCCTTGGCACAATTAACCGGAAAGGTCACAGAAAGTGACTCAAAAGAACCTGTCGTGGGTGCAAAGGTAATTGCATCGAACGGTGAAAAAGCCGTAACGGACATTGATGGGGTCTTCTCCATACAAACGGCTACCTATCCAATCACTTTGATCACCTCAATGAGCGGATTTTTAAATGATACTACCATTGTAAAAGCTGCGGGCGAAGTATCCATTATTTTGGACGTACCCGTTAAAACAATTTCGGCAGTAGTGGTATCGGCAGGTCGCAGACAACAACGCGTGGAAGATGTTCCTGTTTCGATGGAGATCATCAGACCGGCGCTCATTAATAATAAGGGAATTACGGACCTGGAGCAAGCCGTAGATCAAAGTCCGGGAGTATATACGATGGATGGGCAGGTGAGTATCCGAGGAGGATCTGGTTTTGCCTACGGTACGGGAAGTCGCGTGCTCTTACTATGGAATGGAATGCCTTTATTGTCTGGTTACGCAGGAGACACCCAATGGAATGCAATACCCATGGAGCAAGCTTCTCAGATTGAGATCATGAAAGGCGCTTCCTCTGTTCTTTATGGTAGTGGAGCGTTGAATGGCGTGATTGCACTGTCAGAGAAAGAACCCGGGCTTGTTCCCGAAACGAAAGTGAAAATCCAAACAGGAATTTATGGCGATCCGAAAAGAGAAAGTTTACGGTGGTGGGGAGCAAACCCAATGAACCAGCAAGTGGAGGTCTATCGCGGTCAAATGTTCAAACAGTCAGGATATACCATGTCAACAACTCTGTTCCGGAACGATGGCTATCGTCAGGGAGAAACAGAAGCACGCGGAAGAATCAGCGGGACAGTTTATTTCAGATTTAACAACGCCAGCCGCCTCAAAGCAGGTATTGGATACAACTACCAGATGCAGAAGACAGGAAATTTCTTGATCTGGCAAAGTGATACCCTTGGATATACTCCAAGTGGCGGAGCCGACACCAGCAATGCGGAATCTACACTTACCTATAATTTTGGACAGCGACTTTTCATTGATCCGTATGTGAAGTTTACAGACAAACAAAACAATAAGCATGCTCTGAAAACCCGAATTTATTTCGCAAATAATGAAAACCTTACCAACTCCAGCCAAAGCAATGGCGCAACTATTTACTTCACTGAATACCAGTTTCAGCGTAAATTCTCCGGTGGAACAACCCTGACCTCCGGTATCTCAAATATCTATAACTCAGTTTCATCAAGTTTATTCGGCGATCATCAGTCCAACAATGCCTCTGTTTATACCCAATTCGAGAAGAAAATAAATAAATTCGATATTACAGGTGGGGCAAGAATTGAGCACTTCGTTATGGATGGAAAATATGGCGATTCTGACTTTTATTACGGGAATGACACCAATACCTTGGCCAAATTACCAGTATACCCAATTCTTAGGATTGGTGCCCATTACGAGGTGATGAAATATACGCATCTTCGCGCGTCCTTCGGACAAGGAATCCGCTATCCATCAGTGGCGGAGCGATACACACAAACCAGTGTTGGCGCTCTAAATATTTTCCCTAATTCGGCCCTCAAACCTGAAGTTGGTTGGGCAGCAGAAATTGGGGTAAAGCAAGGGGTGAAAATCGGCGAATGGAAAGGGATGATCGATATCGCAGGATTCATCAATGAATACAGCAACATGATGGAATTTGCATTTGGTTTGTACAAGCCAGACTCCGTTGTTCTGACTTCTCAAAACATAAAGAATTACATTGGCTTTCAAGCGCAAAACGCGGAGCGCGCAAGAATTTCAGGAATTGAGTTTTCATTCAACAGTACAGGAAGCATTGGTGGTGTGCAAATTGTTTCTCTGATCGGATACACCTATATGAATCCTATTACCTTGAATACGAACCCTACTTACCTCGCGTACATGTCTGATTCAACTAGCAACATGTTGAAATACCGTTTTAAGCACCTGGCGAAGGCTGATGTTGAGTTGACCTATAAAAAATTCAGTGTTGGGTTCTCGACACGCTACAATAGCAATATGGTTAACATAGACAGGGTTTTCCAGGAAGATCTTGACCCTAGCACAAGCGAGATCTTCATCTTACCGGGACTCAAGCAATACCGTGAAACATATAATAAAGGTGCCTTGGTCTTTGATGCAAGAATTGCTCTCCCGGCATCTGAAAATTACCGTGTCAGCTTTATTGTTAACAACGTTTTCAATGCAGAATACACTTCCCGACCAGGGGATATTCAACCCCCACGTTCGTTCCTGATGCAAATACAAATGAAGTTTTAATGAACGTACTCGCGGTTATTCCATCGAGGTATGGGTCGAGTCGTTTTCCGGGAAAACCTCTCATCGATCTAAAGGGAAAAACCATGATTCAACGGGTGTATGAAGGGGTACAACGTTCGAGTCTCATTAACGAGGTGGTAGTGGCGACTGATGATGAGCGAATTTTCAATGAAGTAATTCGTTTTGGCGGGAAGGCGTGTATGACCTCACCTCATCATCTGACAGGTACAGACCGGTGTGCAGAAGTTGCAGAGCAGCTTGCCGAATATGATGTTGTGATCAATGTGCAGGGAGACGAACCTTTAGTTCGGTTTGAACAACTTGAGCAATTACTTTCGGTATTCGGGGATCCAAATGTTCAAATTGCAACTCTTGCTACGAATAAAATTACCGTCGCTGAATTATCCAATCCGAATAGAATTAAAATCGTTTTGAATAAATTCCACCAAGCGCTCTATTTCAGCCGAAGTTGCATCCCGTTTTCTCAAAGTGGTAATTTCAAAGAAACAGACTATTTAAGGCACATTGGATTGTATGCCTTTAGACGAAAAACCTTACTTGAAATCGCCAAGCTCGAACCAACTTCACTTGAACAAACAGAATCACTTGAACAATTGAGGTGGCTGTTTCATGGCTACAAGATACAAGTGGTTAATACAACAATTGAAACGCCAAATATAGATGTGCCAGAAGACGTTCAACTTGTGTTGAATATTCTTGACTGAACCTCGCCACAATAGTTTCCTGTTGCATCACAAAATGATTTTTCTTACTTTCGCCTTATGGTTCAGGCTGAACAAATCATAAGTCAACTTTTACTCAGACACAGTTGTGTTATTGTTCCCGATTTCGGTGGCTTTGTAGCTAAACGAACTGCGGCTGTTATAGATCACAGCAAGGGAATTATGCTTCCACCTAAAAAAGGGTTGCTCTTCAATAGACAGCTGATAAACAATGACGGGCTATTGATCTCCGAGCTAAGCACTAAAGAAAATATTTCTTTTGATGAAGCTTCACAAGCCGTGAAGTCCATGGTTAACCAGTGGAACAGTACACTTAACCGAGGCGCGCGAGTTACGATTGATAAGGTTGGACATTTGTTTTTTGATCAGGAGAAAAATTTGTGCTTTGAGCAAGACAGGTTTTTTAATTTGCTTCTCGAGTCATACGGTCTTGGAAAAGTTCATTTCGTTTCCAAGAAAGAAGATGCGCCAATTATCCAAATCAATCAAGGGACGAAAACCCGATCTTTAGCCTGGAAATATGTTGCCGCTGCATGCCTACTGCCGGTAGCGTTTTACTCCTTTTGGATCCCTACTAAAACCAATGTATTAGAATCCGGCATGTTCTCTTTGAGAGACTTCAATCCTTTCAGCGAAACAGGCCCGGCAAAATATTCCAAGGAAGATCCTGTAAAAATTGAAAGCAACACGCCAGAAGATGTTGAAATAACGGATGAAACCTATGAATTCTTACCCGGCGTGACATTTCCAATAAAACAGGAAGCACAATCATTGAATGAAAGCAACACAGTCAACTCTAATCAAGATCAATTTATTGTGGGCTGTTTTGCCAGTGAGGAAAATGCCAATGCCATGATCCGTCGAATCCAATCCATTGGTTTGAACGCCTATATTTTTGACCAATCCAATGGCCTAAATCGTGTCAGTGCTGGATCATGCACAACTGATGCCTCGTTCGAGGAGCTTAGAAGCAAATTGGCCTCCCACGGAATCAACGGCTGGATTTACCGTAAGAACTAAAATTATCAAAATATATTTATGAGAAGAATTCTGTTTGCCTTATGTATCGTGGGTTCTGCCATGCATACTTTTGCTCAAGCCTTTGGAAATACCGGAGCTATTAAAAATGCTGAAGGAAGTAACTATCAATTTACTAAAGTTGCGCACCTAGAAGCTACTCCTGTTCAAAGTCAGGGATATACAGGTACCTGTTGGAGCTTTTCAGCACTTTCTTTCTTTGAGTCAGAACTGATCAGAAAAGGAAACAAAAATCCGGATATTCTTTCGGAAATGTTTGTAGTACGCAAAGCCTATGAAAGCAAAGCGCGAAAATACATCCGCATGGATGGAAAGATTAATTTCTCGGAGGGGGGCGCTTTCCATGATATCCCATATGTGATAAAAAATTATGGTATCGTACCGGAAGGCGTCTACAAAGGCCTCAATTACGGTTCAGATTCCCATGACCACAGTGAGCTTTTTTCTGTTCTTAACGGAGCCGTTCAGGGTGTTTTATCAAGCCTAACATCAAACGGAGAAGGCGTATCTACAGCATGGATGAACGCCGTTAATGGAATTCTTGATGCCTATTTAGGAAGTGACATTAAAGAATTTGAATGGAATGGTAAAAAATACACCCCACAGTCGTATGCGAAGGCAATTGGCTTGAACATGGACGAATATGTTTCATTGACTTCTTTCACAAATCATGGATTAAATCAGAAATGCATGCTCGAAATACCAGACAACTGGGCGTGGGGGGAAAGTTACAATGTTGCGCTACCCGATTTGTTCGATGCCTGTGAGTACGCCTTGAAAAATGGGTATACACTCGCCTGGGGTGCAGATGTTTCCGAAAAAGGATTCAGCTTTAGCAATGGGCTTGCTATTCTTCCGGAGGACCCAACTACAATTGAGGTTAACGGCCGAGATAACCGCAATTTTTCAGATGCAGGAGCTGATAAGCGCTCGAATGCTTTTCTTTCTCCACAGAAAGAAACCAAGGTAACTCCAGAAATGCGTCAAGAAGCATATGACAGTAAAATGACCACTGACGACCATGGAATGCACATTGTTGGACTCTATAAAGATCAAAACGGGACGCGCTATCTACTTGTGAAAAATTCTTGGGGCACAGGCAACTATCCCAAAGGGTTCTTGTATGTTTCCGAAAATTATTTCAACTACAAAACCATCAATATTTACCTCCACAAAGATGGAGTTTCTCCTGCTCTCCGAAAAAAATTGAACATTTAAAAAGATTTTTTTGGAAAACGTTCTTGATTGGCGTAACTTCTCGGTTCAAAACTACTACGCGTATGGAACGTCTGACGCCCGCAGAGGAGCAGGTAATGCTTCGTTTATGGCAATTACAGAAAGCCTCGGTAAAAGAGATTCAGGAATTGTACAAAGATCCCAAGCCCGCATACAACACTACTTCGACCATTGTGCGCATTCTTGAGCGTAAGAAATTCATAAAACATCGCGCCGTCGGAAGGGGATATATTTATGCACCAAAGGTTACTCGGGAAAAATATCGGGAATATCTCTTAAAACATCTGATTACAAATTACTACGACAATAGTAAAGAAGGTCTGGTGTCCGATCTGTAAGCCCAAAGACCCGAATAAACAATCCTTGTTTTATCTTTGTTGAGAAGGTATGATTCGGATTTTTGTTACACTAGGTATTTGGTTGCTGCTCGACCTTTATGCTTTTCACGGATTGCGCACACTGACAGCTCGTTGGAGCACTGCTACGGCACAGATCATCCACTGGACATATTGGGGCGTTGATCTGATTATCCTATTCATTATTCTCTATTACAGTTTTAGCGGTAAGTTCAGCAATGGACCGGGGAGGCAAGTGGGCTGGGTGCTGGGTGCACTTATGATTTCACTTGTTCCAAAGCTCCTTGTCGTTTGTATTCTGGGCATTGAGGATATCTATCGGGGACTGAGCGCACTTTTTGCATTTTCACAAAAATTAATGGGTTATCATACGTCTGACACCTATCTCCCTGAACGAAGAAAAGTAGTGAGTCAATTGGCGTTTGGACTTGCTTCAATTCCTTTTTTTGGAATGCTTTATGGCGCCTTAAAAGGCAAATACGACTACCGGGTACATCGGGTGCGATTGAAATTCAAAGATCTTCCTGATGCGTTTGATGGATTCACCATCACTCAGCTATCTGACATACATTGTGGAAGTTTTGATGATCCGGATTCGGTAATGCGAGGGGTCGAGCTTGCCAACAAGCAAAAAAGCGAGCTTCTGGTTTTTACAGGTGACTTTGTCAATACGAAAGCAGATGAGTTAGAGGAATGGTTCAACCATTTTAAGATTTTGGAAGCCCCCATGGGTAAATTTTCCATTCTCGGTAATCACGACTATGGCGATTATATCCCATGGCCATCACAGAAAGAAAAAGATGCTAATCTTGAAAAGCTCAAGCGGCTTCAAAAAGAGCTGGACTTCAGCCTGTTGTTAAATGAACACGTTCGTATAGAAAAAGATGGACAATCCATCGTACTTGCGGGGGTAGAAAACTGGGGGAAACGTGGATTTGTGAAGCACGGCGATCTTACGAAGGCTATTCGTGAAGTGAACAGCGATGATTTTACAATCTTGCTGTCTCATGACCCCTCTCATTGGGAAGCCGTCACATTAAAAGAGGAAAAACACATTCATCTTACTTTATCCGGACACACGCACGGGATGCAGTTTGGTGTGGAGATCCCCGGATTCAAATGGAGTCCATCAAAGTACCTCTATCCACAATGGGCTGGGTTATATTCACAAAATGATCGTCACCTGTACGTTAACCGCGGTTTTGGATTCCTCGGATTCCCGGGAAGAGTTGGTATTTTACCTGAAATTACGGTGATTGAGCTTCAAAAAGCGTGATCGTTGGACTAGTTACTCAGGAGTTGAAATCCTTCGAAGCCTTAACATTATTTTTAATCAGTTCAGATGCATATGCGCGTGCAGCACTATCCGCCCTCACAAAGTCTTCATACTCTGGTTTAGCAACGGATGCTACTCCTTGAAGAGTTTGTGCATTAATGTTGCCTATATCCAGAAAAGAGATCCTATCGTTCAGGAATGCTTCTACAGTCACTTCATTTGCAGCATTGAGAACACAAGCCGCCGTTCCCTCCATTTCCATGGCTTTGTAGGCAAGATCGAGGTTCTTAAAGACTTCCCTGTCAGGTTTTTCAAAGGTGAGTTGAGGATAATCCATGAAATTAAATCGTGGAAAATCTGTTTTGTAGCGATTGGGATAGGTCAGCGCAAACTGAATTGGAAGCTTCATGTCTGGCAATCCCATTTGAGCTTTCATGCTGCCGTCTTCAAACTGAATCAGAGAATGAACAATGGATTGCGGGTGTACAATCACATCGATCTGCTCAGGTTTCAAGTTGAACAGCCATTTCGCTTCGATTACCTCTAGTCCTTTGTTCATTAATGAAGCAGAATCAATCGTGATCTTCGCCCCCATGCTCCAATTCGGGTGTTTCAGGGCCTGCTCCTTCTTAACAGACATCAATTGTTCAAAAGTCCATCCACGAAAAGGACCGCCCGAGGCTGTAAGGTAAATTTTTTCGATCTTATTGTGAAACTCACCCACCAGACACTGAAAAATGGCAGAATGCTCTGAATCCACAGGATAGATATTAACCCCATTTTCCCGTGCGAGTCGCGTGACAAGTTCGCCGGCTACAACCAATGTTTCTTTATTCGCTAATGCAATGGTTTTCTTGGCTTCAATAGCCCGAATGGTGGGTTTGAGGCCGGCATATCCCACGAGAGCCGTCAAAACCGTGTGTACCTCATTGGATTCAACAACCTGACACAAGGATTCTTGTCCACAATACACATGAATGTCTTCTTTCCAAAGAGCATCTTTAACCTTCTGTAGTTGGGTCTCATCTGTGATGACGACTGTATTCGGTTTATATTTCAGCGCCTGTTCAATCAGCAGATTGGCATTCTTGCCAGCGGTAATCACCTGAAGATCGAAATATTCCGGATACGATTCAATTACCTCCAACGCCTGTGTTCCAATAGACCCAGTGGATCCAAGAATGGCGATACCTTTTTTCTGCGACATCTGTCAAATGTACGAATTTAGCTCCGTTCAGAGTATCTTCGTAAAATGAAATACCGAATGCTTACCGAAGAAGAACTGAGTCATTTCTCTGAAGAATTGAAGCATTTTCTAATCGTGAATGGCATCCATGCCGAGGAATGGGAAATAATGAACCGAAAAAACCCGGAAAAAGCATGTGAATTGGTAGGAATATTCAGTGATACAGTGTTACAGCGCGTCTATGAAAACATAAACTATCTCGAATTCAGAAGCACCGACTCGTGTTTGCTTTTCTACCTGGCCGAAGACACGATTGAGCTGGTGTCACTACAGGCCAAGCCGGGTGGTCAAGCCGATCTTTCTACACCGGAAGGCATTCATGATGCACTTGTACATGGGACCTCATCTCTTTCTTTTTTCAAAACAACAAAAGCATACAATGCCCCTAGGGAAGAGGAGGTCCATCGGTTCATCGAACAAGGATGCATCCCATCTTCGAAAGAATTCTGGGATAAAATGCAGGAGGCTCTCCAATAAACAATCCTTGCTGAACCGTGTTATTTAAGTACTTTTAACTCAAAATTCTGATTATGAAAAAACAGCTTTTCTTTCTTGTGATTTTCACCACCACTTTATCATCATTTGCTCAAATGCAACGCCCCATGGCCAGCCCACAGGGGAAAGTTGAACAAAAAGTTGGATTAACTGACCTTAAAGTCGAATACTATCGACCATCGAAAAATAATCGAACCATCTTTGGCGAAGTAGTCCCATTTGAAGAGGTTTGGCGCACAGGAGCCAATGAAAACGCAAAATTCACGTCTAATGACCCTGTGATTTTTGGTAAAGACACGCTCAAAGCAGGAACCTATGCTGTTTTCACGAAGCCGTCTAAAGATTCATGGGAGATCATTTTCTACTCTGATTATTCCAACTGGGGGACACCGGATGAGTGGGATGAAAAAAAGGTGGTTTTGAGAACCAAAGCAACGGTTTTGGCACTCAACGATGTCGTTGAAACCTTTACCATCGGATTTGAAAAACTTACCACAAAATCCGCTGAACTCACTTTTTCTTGGGATAAAACACGTGCTGTTTTGCCTTTCAGTGTTCCCACAGCGGTAAAAATGCAGGCAAACATTGACAAAGTGATGAACGGGCCTACTTCTGGAGATTATCATGCGGCGGCTGAGTTCTACTTTAAAGAAAAGAAAGACTTGAAAAAAGCCTTAGAATGGGAAACAAAGGCCGTGGAAATGCGACCTGAAGCCTATTGGTATGTTACCATGAAAGCTCAAATTCAAGCGGAGCTTGGTGATTTCAAAGGTGCAATCGAATCTGCAAAACAATCCATGGCGATTGCAGAAAAAGCTAGTGACAAAGCTTCAGTGGAGGCAAGTAAGAAGTCTATCGAAGCGTGGGGGAAGAAAAAATAATTCCGTCGAATTTCAAAGCTGCACTTGAAGCTCATTTTGGTGCCAACAGAGTTACGGAAGTTCGTTCCAATGACGGGGAATTTCCACTCCTATTGTTGAGCCTGGACTTAAAAAGTCCGGTTACTGTACTTATGACCAATGGGTTGAGCAACTTTACGATGCCCGTGCATGAAAAACACTTGGACAAGGCGCATATTGAACTTTACTTCTGTTTGCCTAATTATTGGGATTTGAATAACCTAAATGACTTAAACACCAATTGGGTATCCCCGTGGATCAGGCGACTTGCACAGTATGTGATTGAAAAGAACACCTGGTTTGGACATGGACATACGATGCCTTGTGGCAAAGAAATGCAGTCACTTTCCGAGACCATGAAACAGAATCATTTTTTTCTTTCGGAACCGATGTTGCTGGAAAAAGAGCTTGCTCCAATTGCCATTGGAGAAAAGCGAGTTCATTTTTTATCGATCATTCCCATATTTCCGGATGAAATGGACTACAAGCAGGGAAAAGGAACCTTGAAGTTTCAGCAAAAATTGATTCAACACGGCATCACTGAAAAGCTCGATGATTACCGGGGAACGGTGTTGCGAAGTAAATGGCGTTTTTTCAAATGATTTGGTTGTTATTTTAGCGTATTGTTATGGCAAATTTCGCTTCATATTCCAAGCTCATCAAACGGATAACAATACTCATTGTTACGATACCGCTTGCGCTCTTCGTAACAATTACATCCATTGTTTACTTCATGCAAGATCGATTGGTTCAAGAACTCATCGTCACTGCAAACACTGATTTTCAGGGACATATTCAAATCAAAGGAAGCCATATTGCTCCTTTCGCAAATTTTCCCAACATCTCCATCGACCTGGAGCACTTAAGTATATACGAGGGAAAACAGAAGAAAAACAGCGAGCGCATTGCCCATTTCGATGACGTATATGTCGGCTTTAATGTTTGGAAAATACTACACGGGAAAGTCGAGATTCGATCGATCAAAATGAGCCATGGAGACTTAAGGCTGGTCCAACACAGGGATGGAAGCCTAAATCTTGCGAATGCGCTTTCTAGTAATAAACCTATCAAACAGGCGAAGGAAGAGCTGCATCTCGACCTGAAGTCAATACGACTCGCTGAGGTTGATGTTTCCAAATATAACGAGGCCAACGGCATCCTTGTAGACGCATACATCACCGAAGCCACCTCCCGTTTCAAAACCCAAGACGACCACATGTTTATAGGATTGAACAGCCGGTTTGAGTTAAGTTTAATTGAAAAGGGCGACACCACTTTCATCAAGCACAAGCATTTCTTTGTAGACACAGAATTTGACTTGAATGAAAAAACCAACACTTTGAATATCTCTCCTACAGAGATCCAGCTTGAAAAAGCAACATTTGGTTTTGACGGAAGCGTTGCGCTAAACAAAAACATGGATCTCGACCTCCGTTTCCATGGCAATAAACCTAACTTCAACCTATTCCTGGCGCTTGTACCTGAAGAGCTTGCACCTACACTGGAAAAATTTAATAACAAGGGTAAAATTTATTTTGAAGCGCGAATTAAAGGGTCATCGGCTAATGGTCACTCACCATCCATCAATGCTCGCTTTGGGTGCAAGGAGGGGTTTTTTAATAATATAGAATCTGGAAAGAAATTAGATAAAATCGGATTTCGGGGAACCTTTACAAACGGATCAAGACGCGATCTTTCTACCATGCGCTTCGAGTTAGAAAACTTCAGTGCCAAACCAGAAGCGGGAATCTTCAGTGGAAGAATCAAGGTGCAGAATTTCAATTCACCAGACATTGATATGAGTCTTCGATCTGATTTTGACCTTGAATTCCTGTCAAAATTCCTTAATACCCGAGAGCTACGGGGCCTCGATGGTCGCGTAGTGTTAAAAATGAATTTTCATGACATTATCGATTTAAATGAGCCTGAAAAATCCATTGAGCGATTAAATGAATCGTACTTTACCGAGCTTCTTATAGAAAATCTCAGCTTCAATTCTCCAGATTTGCCCGTGCCATTAAAAAATTTGGACCTTAAGGCTACACTAAAGGGTCATAAGGCAAAGATTGAAAAGCTGAATATAAAGGCCGGGGGCTCTGATATTCATATTGATGGAGACATCAGTGATCTTCCCGCCATTTTGCACCACAGTGCTGATCCGGTTGCTTGCCATTTGAATATCCGCTCAAATAAATTGAATATCAATGAACTTACGCGCGATGAAAAAGGCAAAACCACATTGGATGAGGAACTAAATGACCTTAGCCTTAAACTTGAAGCATTATCCGCATACGTTGCACGACTTCCATGCAGATGTTTTCATTGATAATCAAAACTTTCGTGTGATTGATTTTTCAGGAATGATCGATAAATCTGACTTTCATTTTTCTGGAAAGTTGGTGAATTACGATCTGTGGTTTAAAGAGAAATTACAAGGAGATACTAAAATTGAATTCGATCTGATATCCAAACACTTCAAACTGGATGATGTATTCACTTACAAGGGTGAAAAATATGTGCCGGAAGATTACAGACATGAAGAGCTAAATGAATTGAGCCTGCATGGGGTTGCTGCACTTCACTTTAAAGACGGATTACAATCAACTGATTTGCGGCTTTCTCATTTCGAAGGCAGCTTCAAAATACATCCTCTACGATTTGAAAATTTCCATGGGGGCATACATTTTGAAAATAACCTGCTCACTCTTGACAATTTAAGTGGTAAGCTTGGGCATTCTAGCTTTACGGCCACTCTAAAGTATCATTTAAATGACGCCTCGGCACATAACCATCTGCGATTAACCGCCCCACATTTGGATATTGATGAAATCCTCAACTACAATGCGCCACCGACAAATGTGTCTGTATCGTCAGCAGCCGTTAATCATGATGCAGGATTCAGTTTGTATGATCTTGAATTTCCTAACATGGACTTTGTTTTTGAGGTGGGCCATCTTAACTATCACCACCATAAAATGGATCATTTCAAGGCCGAAATCCGTATGCTCCGAAATCATGTAGTACACATCGATAAAATGGACTTTGATGCAGCCGGTGGTCATTTCGATTTAAAAGGAACATTGAGTGGTGCGGACAAAAAGCATATTTACATACAACCAAAGATTTCTGTCAGAAACGTAGATCTAGATAAATTCATGGTTAAGTTTGAAAACTTTGGTCAAGATCATTTAGTTTCGGAGAATCTACATGGAAAATTCACCGGTCAAATTGCCGGAAAAATCCATCTTCATGGCGATCTTACGCCAAAAATGGATGATTCAGAGTTGACCATTTCCATGACTGTTTTAAACGGAAAACTCGAAAATTATGCGCCAATTCAAGCACTCGGAACCTATTTTCAGGACAAAAACGTGAATAAAGTTTTATTTGACACACTTGAAAATACACTTAAACTCAAAGGCGGCATATTAACGATTCCCTTGATGACTATCAATTCTTCACTTGGATTCATGGAATTGAAAGGGGAGCAACATCTGGACGAGAAAATGACCATGAATTATACCATCGGTGTACCTTGGAAAATGATTGGTCAAGTCGCTGGTCAGAAATTATTTGGTAGAAAAAATAAAGATCAGGAAAGCGCCGACGAAATTTTATACAAGGAAAAAAATTCAAGGTTTGTGTATGTTAAAGTGACGGGGGACTTGGAAAATTATTCGATTGAGCTTGCGAGGAAGCCACGATAATTTATTTCTTATACTTACTAATGCTCGAAAACAACTCCATCCTATCCGTAACATCCAACAAAAAACTATTTTGTTACGACTTTTTCAAGCATTTGAATACTACAATGACTGCTGTCCAATAGTACCTTCGAGCCAATAGGAAGAATAAATTTATTTACAACATGACCAAATTGGGCATTTGAATAAACAGGAATATCCAACTGCTTAAAATGTTGGTCGAAAACCTCCTCCACTGAAAAAGCCCTGCTTTTTTCTTCAGGAACACAGTCGCGAAAAGCGCCCAATACCAATCCTTTTATCTGTTTAAACACGCCATGTTGCTCCAGTTGTGTCAACATGCGGTCAATACGATAGGGCTCTTCATGGACCTCCTCTAAAAAAAGAATTTTTCCTTCCCAAGCCGGTTCATATGCAGTGCCTATCATTGCTGTTAACACTGTCAGATTTCCACCGATCAACCTTCCCTCTGTGCTCCCCGGAACTATCGTTTTGGGGAGCAAATCCTCAGATAAATTTTGAAACATACACATCTCTGATTCCCAGGCCATTTTTCTTAAATAAGATATACTCCGTTCGTTCCACGATGCATTTCCATTCGGGCCATGAAATGTTACTATTCCTGTTCGTTCTGTAATGGCATTCAATAAGGAAGAAATGTCAGAAAATCCCATGTAAATTTTAGGGTTTGATGCTATCACATCAAAATCTATTAGTGGTAGAATCCGGGCACATCCCCAGCCGCCACGGATAAAAAATACCGCCTTAACCTCTTGATCGGCAACCAGATCCATGAACTCTTTTGCGCGTTCAGTATCAGATGAAGAAAAATAACCTAAACGTTTGGAAACATTTTTGCCCATCTTTACTCGGAATCCCTGTTCATTTAAATCTTTCATGAATTGATTCGGTTCATTCGGATCTTTGATTCCCCCTGCTGGTGCACAAACACCAACAAGATCTCCCTTCTTTAGTGCGCTTGCCAAGCGAGAAGGATTATTTTTATTGCCCTCCTGAATGCTCAATGAAACGTACGGAAAGGCAAAACCAGCACTAAACAGGCCTAAAACTGAACGACGTGACCATTTTTTCATTAAACACTTATTTGAATGATTTTGTAAGACTGAATTTAACTATAATTCAACTTCTGTGGCGCCAGCTCAACATTCCGAACTCTTAAGCCTTAAGACAACATTTCTATATTTTTTCTATATTTGACTTAACAAAAATTACTAAAACCATTGTTATGAAGAAACTTTTACTGTTTTCAATTACCGTTTTAACCGCTGCATCTGTTCAAGCACAGTCTTGTACACCTGGGGCGAATTATGCTGACTCCGCATACGGAGCATGGCCAGACACCGTTGTTAACTTCCCTTTGGGTGCTATCAACGTTGCTTACAGCACCGATTTAAATTTTAAAGTTCCAGACAATGTGACTGCTGACGTTGCGGGAGACGATCCAACCGCTCAGGCATTCATTGGAAGTCCTATTCAAGGATTTGTAGTAGATGGTGTTGATGGTTTGCCTGTTGGCTTTAACTATGCGTGTAACATCTCCTCTTGTCAATACGCCGGAGGGGCAAATGGTTGTGCAAACCTTTACGGAACAAGCTCAACAGCTGGGACGTACCCTTTGGTTATTAATATCACTGCAACTGTATTGATTGAAGTTCCATTCGTGGGACAGGTACCAACTGATGTGCCAACATCTTTTAACGGATACAAACTGATTCTCGGAAATGCAGGTGTGATTGAAGAGCTTATACAGCCCTTTACCGTACATCCTAATCCTGCAAATACAACTGTGACACTGAATGGTCTAAGTGCGAAGCTGGGAATCAGCTCAATCAACCTTACCAACATGGAAGGAAGAACACTTGAAACGTTCGATGCAGGTTCAGGAAAATCGATGGATATTGACGTGTCTTTGCTTTCAAGCGGGGTTTATTTCCTAAACATTGCTCACGAAACAGGAATTGAGACTGTTAAGTTTGTAAAAGACTAATACAATAAATCATATTAATTGAACTGTAATGCCGCAAATGCGGCATTACTTGTTTTTAAACACCTGCTCAACCGACTCTTTGATTTTGAAGCAAAGCTGGTCTGTGGGCAGATCGTTGTCATCGGTTCCAAATGGATCTTCAATTTCTTCCGCAAGGACCTCCATACTCACCAGTATGTAAAAAATAAATGTAGAAATGAGTGCAGCGAAATATCCAAATTGTTGCACAAAGGCAAGAGGAAGTGTTATCACATAAACGAAAATAAACTTCTTGATAAATAAGCTATATGAAAAGGGAATTGGAGTATTCTTAATTCTTTCGCATCCGCCTAGGCTATCCATTAGACTGTTTAAATTTCTTTCTAAATAAAGCACCTCTAGTTCAGAAATCGTTCCGCTCGATTTTAGTTCATTGATTTTTGAAAACATCAATGCTGTGATCCCTAGTGGCACATGTTGTTTGGATCGTAAGAACTCAAACTCAGCAGGATTTAAATTCAACTCGTTAAAATCGACCCCATTTCTAAGGTGTTCTTTGGAAGCAAATGCAAAATTCGAAATCATACGTTTAAAAAAATCACGGTCAGCTTCATCCTTCAAAATGTTAGATAACTTAAGAGACAGATTTCGAGAATCATTGACAAGCTCACCCCATTTACGCCTGCCCTCCCACCATCTGTCATAGGCGGTATTAGTTCGAAATACCAAAAGAAGAGAAATTACAAAACCAATCAACGAATAAACCCCTATCAGTTTTTCAAGGACCTCAGCATCAGGAAAAAATTTAAGCTCCAAAACTACAACCAGCGTAGTGAAGAGTCCTATATACAAGATTTCTTTCCATAAAATCCTGAACGTGTCACTTTTATGAAATGCAAATATTAATTTGAGCCAGCTTTTGGGGTTATAATCTATCATGCGACAAAGATAATTAGACGCTCTAAAAGAGTTGTTTTTTACTCATTTATTTAAACAGAGGTTAATATTTTAACCGAGGTTTGTTTGCTTAAAGGCATTTGATACCTTTGTCCCGTTAAAAACACATATGGAAATTACACCCGAGATCATACAGCGGTTAGACGCTTTGAACGAAAAATATGCTGCCTTAGGGCAAGATATGGTTTCATACCTCGACGGATTATTATACGCAGATACCGTAAAATATTGGGACTATATAGAGTTGGATACTTTATTGAGCCTTCAAAAACCTCGAACGAAGTTTCCGGATGAACAGATTTTTATCATTTATCACCAAATCACTGAGCTCTACTTTCGTTTGTCACTTAGAGAATTTGAACAGCTTGGAAACTCAACAAACCTAGATAAAAAGTTTTTTGTAGACCGTTTGACTAGGATTAACCGTTATTTCGAGGCGCTAACACATAGCTTTGATATCATGGTGAAAGGAATGGATCAGGTTGAATTCATGAAATTCAGAATGTCCTTGCTTCCAGCGAGCGGTTTTCAATCCGCTCAATACCGATTTATTGAGATTTTTTCTACTGATTTCATAAACCTCGTGCACAAAGAGCATCGCAGTTCTTTTACAAAAGATTCTTCTATCACTGAAATGTACGAGCACATCTATTGGAAGACCGGAGCAACTGAGGCATCTACAGGGAAAAAGACATTGACGTTAATTGAATTTGAAGAGAAATACCAAGATGAATTTATTCAGCTCGGTGAGGCTTGTATATCAAAAAACTTGTGGCAAGTGTACAAGCGTCTTTCAGAGGAAGATCAGCAAAGTGAAGAGGTTAAAGCGGCACTGCGCCTGAATGATACGAATGTAAATATTAACTGGCCACTTGTACATTATAAATCTGCCGTACGCTATCTGAATCGAGATTCAACGGATGTTGCCGCTACAGGTGGAACGAACTGGCAAAAATACCTTCCCCCTCGTTTTCAAAAAAGGATTTTCTATCCAGCGCTTTGGTCTGAAAAGGAACAAGAGGAATGGGGTAAAAATTGGGTGGAAACAACACTTTCTTAAGACATAGAACGCAACAGTTCTAACATGTCATTAAACCGGTAATCCGCTAAGGAAAGCCTGTGCTCTTCGATGTGTGTTTTTTCTGGAATACACACGACCTTCATTCTAGCTGCCTTCGCCGCAATCACACCGTTTAAAGAGTCCTCCACTACCAGACAACGCGATGGTTCAGCCTGTAATTTATGTGCAGCTGTGAGAAATACGGCGGGGTGGGGCTTGCCATAAGGCTCGTTTTCTGCAGAGTGAGCACAATGGAAAAACGTGCCAACTTGTAACACATCCAATACAGTGTCCACTAATATTTGATAAGATGAAGTAGCAAGGCCGGTCTTTACATTCTGTTCTCTTAAAAAATTTAATGTATCCATAACTCCAAGAAGCGGTTTACCGTGTTCCCGCAACAACTCTGTCATTTTGCCTATAATTTCCTGCTCTACTGTTGTTACAGGAATTTTCCATCCCTCCTCCTGGTGCCAGTACTTTACCACCTCATCGATACGAGTCTATAAGAACACCGTCCATATCGAAGATTACCGCATCATATTCTTTAAGCTTAATCTGCATTTATGCGTTTTTTTATTAAAAATGGTCCTCCTAGCAATCGATGGTGTTCTGCGCCAATGTACACCCACCCGTTTTCAGAAAGTGTGATTGCTTCTCGTTGCAACACCCTAAAAAATGACAGTACCTTTAGGGTTTGAATTTCTGAATTCCAGGCGCCGAAACAAAGTAATTTAAAATAGGTAAGAAGAACAAGTCGTCCATTCTTAAAATCTGCTCCTGTGACAAGCTCAGATATGCCTTTACGGTTGAAACGAAAGCCTTTAAGTACGTTTTCACTTCTGAGTTGTGCACGTTGAGGTCCTGGCTGATCTGATACACTATAAACCCTAGGCGACCTGTTCCATCCTTTTTTAAACTGAATTTTGGATTCATTTTTCGTAATCAAAAATAATGAATCATTGTTCCAATAGATCGCCTCACAATTAAACCTATGGTCACTCTCCGGAGGTGGAAATGCTCCTTGATCCGGATAGGAAAAATCGATCCGCGCAGCGACAACGCTATCTTGCCATAAAGCCTCTGAAATGGAGATTTTTAGAATGTGAAGATCTGTTCGATTATTTAGATTGTTTCCCACATCAGCAATAAATAAATTACCCCTTGTGTCACAGGCCAAATCCTCCCAGTCAATATTTTGGGATCCAAGAACAGTTGTGCGTTTTACAAGGGATCCATTTAGGGTTAGAAAATAAATCTCCGGGCTGTTTCCGCCGTCATTGATTGCCGCCAAAAGGGTATCGCCTAATACAGCAAGGCCTGAAATTTCTCTAAGCTCAGAAGGTAATCTGTACTTTTTACTTCTCCGGTCGAACTGACCATTTAAAGATAAAGACACCAGAAATGACAGTATGAAAACGAATCCCGGCCGCATCAATGAACAACCACACGAACGAGTTCTATACGCCGTTCCGTAACCTCTTCTATGACCAAAGTGTGCCTTTGTGTAACCACAGTTTCACCGATTTCAGGAATTGTTTCCAATTCATGTAAGATAAAGCCACCAAGCGTATCATACTCATCTGACTCAGGGAAGCCTAGATTGAATTTTTGATTTAGGTAATCAATGTCTATTCTAGCTGAGAAGCGAAACTCTTTTTCAGATAGTTGTTCCTCTGTTAATACTTCTGAGTCGTATTCATCCTCGATATCCCCAAAAATCTCCTCTATCACATCTTCTATGGTCACAACGCCAGCGGTACCTCCGTATTCGTCAACCACCACAGCGATATTACCGGATTGTTTGCTAAATAGTTGGAGCAGCTCTTTTCCAGACGTAGCGGCAGGCACAAAACGAATAGGCATCAAGACCTCTTTTATAGACTCGGGTCGATCAAACATGGCGAAAGAATGGACATATCCAATTATGTTATCAACGGACTCACGATAAATAAGTATTTTCGAAAGTCCCTTTTCAATAAAGGTTTTCTTCAAAACCCCCATGTCTTCATCCACTTCGACCGCAATGATTTCAGTTCTTGGAATCATACAGTCGCGCGCCTTTATGTTTGAAAAATCGAGTGCATTTCGAAGAATTTGCATTTCTTTCCCTAAATCTTCTTCCTCGTGAATACGATTAGACAAGTCATGTACAAAATGTTCGAGATCAATTTTAGTAAATACTTTTGCATGTGTTTTCCCGCTAATTTTAAGTAATTTCAAAAACACATTACTCACAACCATAATCAAATGGGTAGGCAAATAAAGTACCGCATAAACCACAAACATTGGGAAGGTAGCTATTTTCAAAAAGCCATTAGGATTGATTTGTACCAATGCTTTTGGGAGAAATTCAGCTACGGACAGAACAAGCAGTGTTGAAAGAAGGGTTTGGAGCAATAAAATTAAAAATGCCGATTCTATCCCCCATGATACGATTACTGGAGATAAAATTTCAGCCGACGAAATTCCGAACAAGACCAGCGCAACATTATTTCCTAAAAGAAGCAAAGCAATAAAAAATGTGTCTTTTCCGTAAAAGATATCAATCACCCGACTACGAAGACTTCCCTTGCTCCGTTCAAGCTCTATGCGCAATCTGTTGGAGGAAAGAAAAGCAATTTCCATCGCAGAAAAAAACGCACAAAAAACAAGGGCGATTAATATTATGACATACGAGGAAGAGTGGTCCATTCAATTAAATGTAAAAACGTCAGCTTTTCAGTACATCAAATCCAATATCTTTCCGGTAATAGGCACCTTCAAATTCTATATTCTCAATTGATGAGTATGATCTTTCAAGTGCTGAGGTAAGATTTTTACCATAGGAAGTGACTGCAAGGACCCTGCCTCCAGCTGAGAGAACAGCAGGGCCATCAGACATGGTGCCCGCATGAAAAACCATGCTGTCACCAATGGTATTCAATCCATAAATCTGTTTGCCCTTTTCATAGTCTTCGGGATACCCTCCGGAAACCATCATTACCGTTGCGGCACATTTTTCTGTAAATTGAATATCTCTTTCTGACAAAGTATTGGAAGCCACGCCTTCAAAAAGATCTAAAATATCTGACCTCAAACGAGGCATAACTACTTCAGTTTCTGGGTCGCCCATCCTGCAATTGTACTCAATGACAAAAGGCTCCCCCTTGACATTAATCAAGCCAAAGAAAATGAACCCTTTATATGAAATGCCATCACTTCTCAAGCCCTTTATGGTTGGGATAATAATTTGGTTTTCTATCTTGTCTAAAAATGTTTTATCGGCAAAAGGAACTGGGGAAATCGCGCCCATGCCCCCTGTATTCAGGCCAGTGTCACCTTCACCTATGCGTTTGTAATCTTTCGCTTCAGGAAGGATTTTGTAGGATTGCCCATCGGTCAGCACAAAAACAGAGAGCTCAATACCCTTGAGAAACTGTTCCACCACAACTCTCGAGCCTGCCTTACCAAATTTACCGCCGGTAAGCATCGATCTCAGTTCTTTTTTCGCTTCATCAAGATTTTCAAGAATCAACACGCCCTTTCCTGCTGCGAGACCATCTGCTTTTAGCACGTACGGGGACTTCATGCCTTCAAGAAAAAGACATCCCTGTTCGACCGTATCAGGTGTAAACGTTGCATACTTTGCGGTTGGTATGCCGTGTTTAAACATGAACTGTTTTGCAAAATCTTTGCTTCCTTCCAATTGTGCTCCCTGTTTTGAGGGGCCAATTACCGGCACATTTCGAAGTGCTTCATCCCCGAGAAAAAAATCATGGATGCCGTTCACAAGTGGCTCTTCAGGACCTACGATCACCATGTTAATTTCATTCGAAAGAACAAACTCCTTTACCGCTTTAAAATCTGTCGGGCTTAGCTCGATATTTTTTCCGTGATTCCTGGTTCCAGCATTTCCCGGAGCTATGAATAATTCCTCCAACATGGAGCTTTGCGAAATTTTCCATGCCATGGCGTGCTCTCTTCCGCCGGAACCCAATAATAATACCCTCATGATTTATTGGCAATATTTAAGCAACGATTCGAATAGTTTTCGCCCGTCTTCATTTGCCAAATCCCTATCTGCAGCACGCTCTGGATGTGGCATCATTCCGAAAACATTCTTCTTTTTATTTGTGATTCCAGCAATGTTATTCAATGCGCCGTTCGGATTCGATTCATCTGAGACCACTGCCTCCTCCGAACAATACTGAAAAAGGACCTGGTCATTATCCTGAATGCTTTTGAGCATATCCTCTGGCGCATAAAATCGGCCCTCACCATGAGCTATCGGAATTTTGTACGCTTCAGCATCCGACAATCCACGTGTAATTGCCGCTGTTTTTGATACCGGTTTCAAAAACACATTTTTACAGATAAACTTTTGATTGTTATTATGTAAAAGTGCACCCTCCAAAAGTCCGGATTCTGTAAGAATCTGAAAACCGTTACACACCCCAAGTACGTACCCGCCTTTTTGAGCGTGCGCAACCACCTCTCCCATGATGGGCGAGAATCTTGCTATGGCCCCGGAGCGTAAATAATCTCCGTAGGAAAACCCTCCGGGCAAAACGACAAAATCTACCCCTTTTAGGTCCGTATCCTTATGCCATAGGCGCTCAACCTTCTGATTAAGCACATTATGAAGGACATATACCATGTCTTCATCGCAATTTGAACCTGGAAAAGTAACTACACCGAACTTCATAACAGTCAAATAAATAGGCGAACAACCTGCTCAAAGGTAGTTAATAATGAATGATTGAATGGGCTTAAAAGAAAAAATTAATCAACGAATACCCGAAGGTTAAATAGAACAACACCGACGCGGGAGCCGAGAGCTTTTTGTCCATGAAAGAGAAGGATAAAAAGAAGGCCATGGGTACCATAAGAAAACTGAACCGCTCCATTTGGTCGAAAAATAATAAGTCTATCATTCCATACAAAAACCCAATGGCCATCAATAACCACAGTATGTTCACCAACTTTTTCAAACGAATAGAAGACTTTTGGGTTTTATTTCGAATACTGATCGAGCTCAGCACTATCAAAAAAACGAAAAGTCCTGAGGTCACATAAAAATCCGTCTGTTCCTTGTAAAAATCACTTACTTGCTGGAGAATATCCCATTTCAATTTTTGACCGGTATACCAAAAATAGGTATAAGCATAAACTAGTGGAATTGCAAATCCGGAGAGCGCCAGAAAGAATTCACGGACAATAAAGGGTCTGATATTCCAGATCATGACAAGCACGAAAGGAAACACGGCAATCATGGGTGGATGAAATGTAGCGGCGAGTCCTCCAAAGATAGCAGCATTGAATACCGCTGTGCGGCCATCTTCATTTTGACGAAGTCTAAATATCTGAGAAATCAAAAGAATAAGGGCAGTATGGGCGATTAAGAGTCCATCCACACTATAGAAAGAATGATAAAAACTCATGAAAACCACGTAGAGCAATGAGGAAATGTAAGTGTTTCTCTCATAAAACTCATTAGAATTATAGATCATATTGATGCCAATCGCATTCAACACAACAATAACAGCGGCACAAATTTCTGAAATCAGGGGTGTTAGAAAGTAATCTGCGCCCCAGAATCCCATATTTGCGACTTGAGGCCGGTAGTGTCCTCCAGAAAAATGATTAATTAAGTGATACAGAACTACAATGAAGGGTAGTAATAAGAGAACCCCTGCCCTGTTTCCTGTAAAAATTCCAACCATGACACGAAGATACTTAATTATGATTTGAAGTGATCCTGCTTAATATTTTTGGCTATTGCTGTTATTTTAAGCTTTCTTTTTCATTTTCGATTATATTTGCGCGTTTTTACATTAAAAATTCTTTTTCTAAAACACTATGTCACAGGAAAAAACAAGATATTCTGATGCCGAATTAGCCGAATTTAAGACGTTAATTCAGAATAAGCTTAAAGAAGCACAGGAGGATTATGGACTACTTATCGGGTCCCTTTCTCACAACGACGATCACGGAACCGACGATACAGGTCGCACATTCAACATGATGGAAGACGGAAGTGAAACGTTGTCCAGAGAAGAGGTGGCGCAACTAGCTGCCAGACAAGAAAAGTTTATCCAAAGTTTACAGGCCGCATTAGTGCGTATTGAAAATAAAACGTACGGGATATGTCGTGTTACTGGAAAACTAATACCAAAAGAACGTTTGCGCCTTGTGCCACACGCAACTATGAGTATCGATGCGAAAAATGCTCAAAATAAATAATATTTCGAAAAAAAATCTTTTGATTGTGGGGGCTCTAGTAGCCCTCATTTTGATTTTAGACCAAGCGATCAAGATTTGGGTTAAAACTCGCTACCTCAACGAGCCTGGTGGGGGGTTCAATTTGCTCGGAGATTGGTTTGTGCTCGAATACATTGAGAATCAAGGAATGGCGTTTGGGACCACCTTTGGAAATAAAATTTGGCACAAGCTTGCCTTAAGTATTTTCCGTTTGGGCGCGATTACAGGAATGATCATTTATCTATTCAAACAATCAAAAAAGGGTGCTAAACTTGAGTTTCTAATTGTCATTGGATTGATTCTCGCCGGAGCAACGGGCAACCTCATCGACTCTATGTTTTATGACTTTTTATTCCCCTATGATCCATGTATGGGCTTTAACCATCTAGAGGGATCAGGAATCAAAACAGATTGCGGTATTTTCGGAGAAATCGAGACAAGACATACCGGATTCCTGTTGGGGAACGTAGTGGATATGTTCAAATTCCAGGCGCTCTGGCCTCAATGGGTTCCAGGGCTTGGAGGAAGAGAAGTGTTCCCTGCAATATGGAACTTGGCTGACGCCTCTATTTCTGTTGGCGTTGTAACTATGTTAATCCGTCAGAGGGTTTATTTCCCAAAGGAAAAGAAAGAGGAAGAAGAAGAAAATTAAAATCTTGCCGTAACCCCACCCATAATCTGGAAGATCTGCACAGGATAATTGTACCAGCGCATATACCGCTGAGAGGCGAGATTGTTCAATTGAAGAAATGCTGAAATTCTTTTGTTGTAACGATACTCTAGTCCAAGATTCACATCCGTAATAAAACCAAGCGTCTGCACATTTGGAACAGTAACCCACACGTCAATTGGTTTGCCTGTTTGCTGACCACCTAACTCAAACTGAGCATTTGAGTAAAATTGTGCTTTTCTCCCCCCCTCTACATGCAAATCAAGGTTAATCAAAAATTTATCAAATAAGTTGTATCCCCCGCGTAAAGTGATTTCCCAGATCGGAGCGTTCCATGCATACCGGAGCTGATTCAGCTCGTATGAATAAAACTTGCCTATGGCATCAATTTTAAGTTTTTCACGGAGCTGATAAGAAATACTTCCTTCTAATGTGGTCAGGTTTAACGTATCGTAAACCAGGTCGAATTTGTTGCGCAGAGAAAACTGATCGTCTGAAATGAAAAATGCTTTATCACGAATGCGCGCAAAACTCGCCCCAAAATTAAAGCCAATTCGCTTGCTCAATGTTCCTTTTATTCCCCCGTAAAGATCTATCACCCTGTTCTCATTTCTCATGTGAACATTTGGAAGCATAAATTCATTTTGTACAGCTAGTGATTTAAATGAAAGCTGATTTAATCCTCCTTTAACTCCTAAGTAAGGAATAAAAATATCATTGAACATGGAATACTTCAATTCAGCCAATGGGTACACATAAAACTTTGCTTTAGTGTCGATGTCCACTGCCAAATCAACTCCTATTTGTGCCCTGAATCTATTGTCTTTAAGGTACGTGGAAATCGTTGGGCTTAGACCAATTATAGTATTGTTTCTAGTGATTGAGGTATCAATTCCTTTCTGAAGAAATGGCAATGGGGAGAGAAGATAAGTTGCCAACGTATCTCCTGGGGAACCATATGCATACCCATTATGATTCACACGCATGTCGAGTTTGTAAACTTCTTTTCCGGAGCGGTATTTCAAGCCGGCATTAAAATCAACATGATTTTCTTTAACTCGCCAATCATCTAGGGAATCTGCGGGTGCTTTTGAACCAAATCTATTATATCCAAATGAGGCGTAATAATTAAATCTGGTGCTGTCTTTTGGATGAAAACGAAACGCAACCCGTCCTCCAAAATCCTGATAACGCTGTGCTATCTGGTCACGATTTATCGAGTCAGTGGTCAATCCTTCGGGCAAGGGATAGCCATAATAGTGTAATCCTTGGTTGGAGTAATATAACTCTGAATTCAAAGAATATTTGCTTTCAGAGAGCCTGCCATAAAGTCCGACTTGTGTCCGGTCGAATCGTGCAGGCGGATAGGAAGAAATATTGCCAAACGAACTTAAATGTTTGGCGTGTGCTCCATACAAGAATTTACGGGATCTTTTAGAGTCGAAATAGATTTCCCCGAGCGGCATTAACTCCGAACCAACACCCAATTTCACATAGGTGTTGTACAGTTGATCCAATTGGCTCTCCGTTTTAATTGTGGCAGGAAGGATTGGCTCAACCTCCAGTTTTGTGGGTCTTTGTACTGCCAATAGAGGATAGCTCACAATTTGAGAAGCAATAACCGTATCGATAATGGCAGGGTTCTCATTCATTCTATATGCAGGCTCAATTGTCCTGTTTCCAACCCCGGGCAATTCGATCATGTCTTGTCCTCCCTGAGCATTTAGGAATGAGCTAATCAATAAAAAGGAAAGGGTAAAATAAATTGTTTTTTTCATCATTAATTGCCTCCTTCGTTAACATCAATCGTGCCCTCGGCCTCCTGCTCGACCGCTTTAGCAGGGTTTTTCAGCTGCATAAGCTCGTCCCACAGTTCGTTTGCCTCTGAAATAATTCCATCCTCTTTGTCCGGATAATTGTCTAAAACAGATTTGAGTGTTTGCTCTGCCTGGAAAAGGTCTTCCTTGCCGATCAATACCCGTGTTTGAAGAATCAAAGCTTTCGCTATCCAATAGTTATAGGCAGGCTTCATTTTCATGAGCGCCCTAATTTCTGAATCTGCCTTGTCAAGATCAGACAATTTAAATGCAGCCTCAGCAAGAGAGTATTTTGCTTCAGAAGCCCATGACGTAGTCGTGTTTTTCACCACGTACTCAAGGGATGGTTTTGCCAGTTCGAAATTGTTCAGGTAAAAGTTAGACATCCCATTTGCATATTCTGCCTCAAGCTTAATGGTATTTGTAGCTTGAGAGCTTTGAATCACTTGTTTGGCATAGAGGGCCGCATTTGTCCAGTTCTCAATGTTAAAATTAGAGCGCATTAACCCAAGCTTCGCATTGAAAATGACAGATGGTTTTGAGCTCGTGGCTTCTAATTTTTGATACGCTGATATGGCCAATTCGTATTTCCCGTTATTGTAGTAATACTGTGCAAGCCTTGACGCTGAATATTCTGTATACGTGTTGTTTGGTAAAGCTAGGACTCGCGCATAATTTTCCATGGCTTTATCCGTTTGGGCTGTTGAAAAACAAGCCTCTGCCAGATAGAACGTGGCGTCTATTCGGTATTTTCCTTCCGGAAAACGCTCAATGTATTTCTCGAAAAGCGGAATAGCAGAAGAAAAAGAACTGTCGCGATATGCCTCTATTGCAGGCGAATAAAACAATCCTTCCCGCTCGTCAACACTAATATTAGCACAAGCATACTGAGCAGCAATGTCACTTGCTTTTTCAGGCTGTTTGAGCGCTGCATAAACGTCAACAAGACCACGAACTACTTTTTCACAAACATCCCTGTCATCGCCATTGGTGAGCAACAGTTGTTTGTATGCGGACTCCGCCTGCGCATATTCCCACTTTTTATAATGAATATCTGCTATTTCTATTTTAGCCGAGACCACAAGATCTGAGTTGGGATAGTCATTTAGAATTTGCTCAAAATAACGCTTGGACTTGTCGAGCTCAGACATGGCTTTGTAGCTCAAAGCAACTTCATAGACAGATTGAAGCACATACCTTGAGTTGGGATAGTTGTTGATGATATCCAAAAGCATTGTGATCTTGTCTTTCATCCGATCTGAAAAACCATACGTCTTAGCCATATAGAAGATGGCCTGGTCTTCAAAGCCCGAATTGAGATCAAGTGCCGACTTGTAGTATCTGAGTGCATTCTCATTCTGTCGGGTCATATAATACCCATCCGCCGCGCGCATGTATCCATCTGCAAGTTTTGTTTTATTATTCGTCGGGAGCTCAACAAACATTCTGAATGCCTCAATGGAGAGGTCTAGGTCTTTTTTCTTAAGGTAGGCATAGCCTAAATTATAATATGCATCTGCCTTTAATTTTCCTGCGAGGGGCATTGAAACAACCTCTCTAAAACCCTTAATGGCCTGTTCGTTATTGCCTGAACGGAACAGCGCATCAGCGGACCAGAATTTTGATCCAACCGAAATAGCAGGGTCAATCGGGTATTTCTCAGACAATGCAAAAGAGGCAAGGGACTTTGTATAATTGTTTTCTTGAAAGAATTTTACCCCCTGATTAAATGCCACCAATTGATATGCTCCTTTCAGCCTGCTGTCCTTTTCCGGAATTTTATCCAAGCTAGCCAGTGCTTTTTCATAATTGTTGGTTGTGGTATACACATTAACAAGGTATTGATTGATGTCGTTTTTGCGTTTTGAGTTTGGATATTTATTCAGATACTGCTCCATGGCGCGCACAGACTCATCGAATGGGTTGATATCCAATTTGTAGGAGAGCACGGCAAAATTATACAATGCATCTTCCTGCATGACCGGATCTCCATTTGTTTCTGCAGCCTCCTTGAAGGCGGCTCTCGCCGGAGCAAGTTTATCCAACTTTAGGTAACATTCCGCAATGTGATAGAAGGCTGCCTGACCGAGACTATCCCTCTCCCGCTTGACCTTATCAAAGATCTTAATTGCACGTTCGTACTGCTCACTCTTGAAATAAGAGTAGCCTAAAACATATTCATCGTCGCGCGTTGTATTCGCTTTTTCGTAGTACTCTTGAAGATATGGAACTGCCTCATCGTAACGAGAAGTTCTGTAATATGAATCCCCTATAAGGTGAAATAAATCTGACCGGTTAAACACATTGGATGAATCAATGATTTTGGGAGCGTAATCGGTTACCTCTTTATACTTGCCCTGGAGGTAATAAATCTGAGCGATGTAATAAGGGGCCTTTTTTCCGAAAGACTCCGAGCTCTCTAATTTTTGAAAACCTTCAAGAGCCAGATTATAATATTTGTCTGAATATGCAATGTGGCTAAAATAGTAGAGCGCCGGAGACGCGTATGGGGACTGTCCGTCTTTTATTTCCAAGAATGAACTGCGTGCATCTGCATAGTTCTTTTCCTGAAAATTTGAATATCCGCGCTTGAAATGATATTCCTCCCTATCCTCAACATCTAAGTCTGATGGTCCTGTCTTGTTAAACCAGTCCAAGGCATCCTTGAAGTTTTTCTTGTGATAAAAATACCTTCCCAAACGAAAGGCAATCTGGTTTTTATAAATACTTTCAGGATAGTCTTTATCAAAGTCTGAGAGTAGCTCAACAGCATCATTGTTAAAAAGCTCTAGTGCAGATAAGCCCTCGTAGTATCGGGCTTTGACAAACATGGGGTCCTCGGGATGATTGAAACCAACCATGAAATTTCTGAATTCAATGCGGGCTGCGGCGTATTGTTGCTTTTGGAACAGCTCTTCAGCTCGAAAAAAAGGCGCATATTCGCTGTTGTACTTTTCTGAGGTCTGAGCTGAAACAGTAACGCTTAGGAACAAAATTAAAACAGCGATCAAACGCTTCATATCAAACTATTTTTAATCAAGTAAAATTAATCCCGTGCCCGCGGCGCCCTGACTGACTCTGTAAAAGTTTTAAACCGAATTCTGTTAAGATAATTACAACTCATGAATCTGAACAGTTCAACTATTTCTGACTTTTACACTTAAAATTGTCAAATTGTGCAAAGCGTAATTGAACTTTCAAATGTCAAAGTGGTTCAGGATTCGGGAACCGTACTGAATCATGTCAATCTTACCGTAAATGAAACTGAATTCATTTATCTCATTGGTCGAACGGGAAGTGGAAAATCCAGCCTTCTCAAAATTATATATGGAGAGCTTTCCTTGAAGGAAGGAGAGGGTTCCGTTGCCGGTTTCAATTTAAAGAGCCTGCGCAGAAAGGATATCCCGCTTTTACGGAGAAAGATCGGAATCGTTTTTCAAGACTTTCAACTGCTCACAGACAGATCGGTAAAAGACAACCTCTTATTTGTTCTTGGCGCAACAGGATGGAGAGATCTTCAATTGATGGAAAAGCGGGCCGAGGAAGTGCTTCAACTCACAGGTGTCGAAGCTAAAATGAATTCCATGCCACATCAGTTGTCTGGTGGAGAACAACAACGTGTTGCAATTGCCCGAGCCTTGCTTAATAAGCCCGCCATCATACTTGCCGATGAACCAACGGGCAACCTCGATCCTGAAACGTCCGAAGAGGTTATGCGGCTTTTACTCGCCGTTTCAAAAGAGGAAAAATCGGCGGTGATAATGGCTACCCACGATCTTCGTATGGTCGAAAAATTTCCTGCAAAGACATACAGAGTTGAGCAAGGAGGTTTAGTGGGTTGAGCTCCTAAACATGAAAGATTTCCCCCTCTTCGATCATGGATTCCCCTTTCATTCGTAAAAACAATTGAATCAAGGCTACCACATCTTTTTCGCAGTAGGTTTTTATTCTTTCTAATCCCTTGTCTTCGTAATAAACTCTGGCGACGTCTGCTCCTGTAATATCATCTTTTGGCGTTGGAATATTAAACACGTGACACAACAACGCCAGAGAGGTATAGGCCTTATAGTCCCCGAATTTCCACAATTCCATCGTGTCGAGATGTTTTATTTCCCAGGGCTTTTTTCCAGATATGTCAAGCATTTTAGGCAAGCGCATTCCATGAATCAGCATGCGACGACAGATGTACGGGAAATCAAATTCTTTGGCATTGTGACCGCAAAGCGCATGATATTTTACATCTCCGTGTTCATCTAACAAGTTTTTAAATTGTTTAAGGAGCGTCTCTTCATCGTCGTGATAAAATGATTTAACCCGCATTTGTCTACCCGTTCGGGTTTCATTTATGAAGCCAACAGATATACAAACTATTTTCCCAAATTCTGAGAGTATTCCGGCTGACTCATTGTACACTTCAGAAACCGTCTTGTCTTCTTTTATTTTTGATCGTGACTTTGCCTCAAAAAGGTATTTCGCTTCTTCGGGTAATTCTTCAAAATAATAATATTGTGGTACTGTTTCTATATCGAGAAACAAGACCTTTTCCAATGATAATTCGCTTTGCATAAATAATGGTTTGTCTTCTGAAGATACGCAAAAAATTGGAGAATCGGTTTAATTAAGGCAAATTTGCTCAAGAAAACTTTTCCTTATGGCAGAAGAACTAATACATGTTTCAGGTACACGAGAGGAGAAATACAAGACATTGCTCCCGCAAATGCAGGCGCTTGTCACAGGAGAAAGGGACCTAACGGCTAATCTGGCCAACCTTGCGGCAGCGATCAAGGAAACGTTTGATTTTTTGTGGGTTGGGTTCTATCTTGTAAAGGAAGATGAATTAGTGCTGGGGCCTTTTCAGGGACCTATTGCATGTACGCGTATCCGTATGGGTAAAGGTGTGTGTGGAACCGCTTGGGAGAGAAAGGAATCGCTTTTGGTTGGAGACGTTAATGCTTTTCCCGGCCATATTGCCTGCAGCTCCCGTTCCCAAAGTGAGTTAGTAGTTCCTTTAAAACACAAAGACGATACTGTTTGGGGAGTACTTGATCTGGACAGTGAACAGTTGAATGATTTCAGTGAAACTGATAAAAACGAATTAGAACACTTTTTTCAATGGTTCTCCGGTCAACTTTGATTTTTTTGGGCGTGGCAGTCCTTACAGGCTGTGCACAAGTTGGATTTCTAACCGGTGGAGATGTAGATTACACCGCGCCAGAACCGGTTCGTTGCGAGCCACAAAATGGTTCAACATTGTTCTCTGGAAATCGCATTCAACTCTTTTTTGATGAATACATTCAGCTAAACGCTCCTTCTGAAAATATTTTTATTGTTCCGGGTGATACCAAGCTCAAATGTTCTATTCAAAAAAAAGTGCTTACTGTTGAATGGCAAGATCCTCTGAAAGAAAATACAACCTATGCCATTTATTTCAATAATGCCGTTAAGGATGTTACAGAGGATAACTCAACTTTATTTAGTTATGTGTTCTCGACAGGAAAAATAATAGATACACTCACCACAGCCGTATTTATTCGAGACGCCTTGAGTAATAGCCCTGTTTCTGATGTTTTCGTGGGGCTCTACCGGGCACAAGACAGTTTAACGCCTCGTTATTTTGCGCAATCCGATAAAATGGGCTTGGCAGAATTCTCCTATCTGACCGCTGGCACTTATGCTGTAAAGGCTTTTAAAGACGAGAACAGGGACTTAAAAATTGGTGCGGCTGAAATTCAGGGATTTGTGAGTGACTCAGTGCGAATTTCAATTGAAAAAAGAGACACTCTGATGCTTTCCGTTTTCACACCTGAGTCAGAAAAAATGATTTCCAAATTCGAATTTAAAGGGCCGGAAGCATTTGAGCTGGGCCTCACATCCCCGATGAACGAGATTAATCTCACATTAAATGGAAGAACGCTTGCTAAAGAAGAATACAGAAAAATAAACGATCTTACCTATAGACTCTTTCCTAAAGACAGCGTGCTTCAAAACAACCTATTGGCAGTTTCGGAAGGGGAAAAAGTAGATTCTTCTGTTCTTCGGGTAACCCAATCTGAACGCTCAGTCCCACTCATGCCCGTGGTACTGTCATCCGGAATTCTGTCACCGTCAAGCCCCATTGTTCTTCAATTCAACAGCATCCTAAAGGAAGTGGATACGAGTAAAATCATCCTCAACAAAGAAAATGACAGTATTTCAAAAATCGGATTTAGAGTTGTTGTAGAGAATGATCTTTTGAAAATATTTCCTGCATCCAGCGGAAAATTTGTGCTTAAACTTGACGTGGGATCCATTTTCGGGATGAGTAAGTTTTTTTCGACTTCTTTTGAGATCCGTGAGCTTAAAGAGCTTGGGAACCTCATCGTCGTTCCTGAAGGATTTGAAAGCAAGCTTATCGGGCAATGGTTTCTGGGATACGGGTAATGTCTCAAGGTTGTTGCAACCAGAAGAGATCATCAATTACGGTACTGTCCGTGTTCGAGCAAACTGGGACATTTCGGTTCCAATTAAAGTAGGGAAATAAATGAGCACCCATTTCTCTGGTAAACAATGGAAGATCTGGATCGGTGTATCTGTGGGAATCCTTGTTGTGGGGATTCTGTTTTATCTGAATTTGACTCAGACGCGCTTTATTTCTGTGAGTAAAGGCGCGGGATCGCATTGTTGGGAAGATAAAAATCATAACGGAATTGTTGACCTTGGCCTGGAAAAGGAATTTTATTTGTGTGCATCCGGAGAGTATCGGAAAGAACAGTTGACGGATGTGTTCTATTCGATACATTGGACTGGGGCGTCCTTTGCTTTCATTGGAGGCGCACTACTTTTTATGGGGCTACGGGATGTGTTCTATATGATCCGCATCCGTGTACTCTCTAATCATAGCCTTTCGTGGAAATCAAGCTTTCAAACTATAATGCTCTGGGAATTCGCTTCCGCACTTTCTCCGGGCGTAATGAGCGGCGCAGCTGTGGCGATGTTTATTCTCAACAGAGAAAAGATACCCTTGAGCAAAAGTACCACAATGGTTCTGGTTACTGCCATGCTTGATAACTTCTTCTTCTGCATAATGATTCCTTTGGTTTTTCTGTTCTTTGACAGCACCCTTATTTTTCCTGCAAATTCTATGGCAGAATATCTCTTCTGGATGGGATATGGAGTGTTTTTTTGTGTTTTTCTGTTCTTCTTCTTATCAGTTTTCATTTTACCCGGGCTTATCCCGAGGCTTTTGTTAGGTATATTTTCATTGCCGATTCTAAAGCGGTGGAAACTTGCAGTAGATCGATTTACCAGCGACCTAAAGGAGGCAACGAAAGAAATGAGAACATACAGAATCTTTTTTTGGCTGCAGCTTACCGGTGCAACTTTTGGAAGTTGGGTTTCTAGGTTTCTAGTTATTAATTTCCTTTTAGCAGCGTTCCTTCCATTGGACGCGACGCGACACCTTCTTATTCTTGCAAAACAATTTATCCTCTGGTTATTTATGAGAATGAGTCCTACCCCTGGCGGCAGTGGTGTGGCTGAATATGCTTTCAGTGAATTGTTGGGGGCGCTTGGCGGGTCAACATTAATTATTCTTGTGCTCGCATTTCTCTGGAGGATACTCTCCTACTACAGCTATTTACTGATTGGGTCGATTCTTTTGCCCCGATGGCTTTCAAAAAACCGTTAGCGCCTGAGCTGAAAAGCACTTGTGCCACCAAGAAGTAAGATCAAATAAACCCATTCAGGGAAAAGGATGAAAAAACTTATGGCAGTGATTAAACCAACACACGCCATTAGAACCAAGAGCTCTCTGTAGTGCATCATCCAGAGTATTTGAAGGGACAGTTTTTTATGAAGCCCTGGCTTTATAAATTCAACTTTATAACGCTGGTAACCAACAAGAGCCAATAAGGGTAGCAGCAAATACCCCTGTTGAATACCCAGGTCTTTATATTGCCAGAATTCGATGGCTTCAGACACCATATTCATTTCCGGATGCAGACTTAAAAAAAATATGCGAAGCAAAAACAAAACACTAGTTACGATCACCATGCCTGTTAGAATGTACCCCACGGGCTTCATCATTCCGCCTCCTTGGGTCAGGCATATTTTTCGGCTCTTAAAATGCATAAAAATCTCTGAGACAAACAAATCAAGAAGGTAATATAAAACTATGAAGAAAAGATCCCATTCCCAAAATAGGTAACCCAACACCGGAATCAAGGCGTCCGAAAAAACTTGTATCAGACGAAGATTAAAGTTCATTTTTTAATTTATCGGCTCGATCACGCGACAACTTAAACTCAGGATCATATTTAAGTGCTTTGCCGTAAGACTGTAGAGCTCTTGTCACATCTCCTTGTTCCTCGTAACAAGACCCTAAATTATGCCATGCCTCCACAAAACGTGGTTCGGACTGAATCGCTGAATTATAGTAATAAATGGCACTGTCAATTTCTTTGTAGTTATGCTGTTTGATGACTCCAATTTGGTTCAATGCCTGATAATACTCTGGATCTACACGGAGCATTCTTCGGTATAATGCGAGCGCCTTAGCGGGTTCGTTAAATACCTGATAGGCAAATGCAAGAGAAAAAAGTACTTCAGTGTTTTTGGGTTGCAGCTTTACCGCTGTTCGGTAGTATTCTATACAAATAGGATTTTTTTCAGACTCATAGAGCGCGCCTAACATCAAGTATGCTTTGAAGAATTTCGGGTCTTGCTGTACTGCTGTTTCATAGGACGATTTAGCAAGGTCGCGTTTGTCCAGAAAAATATAAATCGAACCCTTCATGATATACGCATCACGGTACTTTTTATCTATCCGTAATGCCTTGTTTATCCATTTAAAAGCTTCCTCAAAATCCATTTGCTGGGCATAAGTAGAGGCTAATGAAACCAACGTTTTTGTTGATTTTGGTCTTTTTTTGAGAATAACTTTATAATGCCGTTGAGCCGCTGAAACATCTGTCGTTAATTGCCTTTCGGGCTTATTGTTCATCACATCCGCAAACAACTCTCTCGCGTCGAGATTATTGCTGTCTAAACGAAAGGCCCTTGCTGCGTCGGCTTGTGCTTTATCAAATTTCTGTCTTTCAAAATCCCTCTGCCCACGTTTAATTAAAAGCGCAACGCTATCTGGATAACGATTCAGTAAACTGTCCAAATTGCCGCTGGTTGGCTGAATTGATTTTGACGTATTGTTGCATCCAACACTTAGAATCAGCATTAGAATTGAGCAACCAATGAATAGAAATTTTCTCACATTTCAAAAATACACCAAAAGCTGTTTCAAAAGACAAGTACTTAAATTCGTATTTTTGCAGTATGCAGAGAAAATATTTGTTTTTACTGATTCTGGTACTGATCTTCAGCCTTCAACCCGAGCTGTTTGCTCAAGGTTGTTCACAGTGTAAACTTTTATCTGAACAAGGGAGTGAGCTAGACGAAAACTCCTTTGGTTCCAACATCAACATTGGAATTCTCTACTTAATGATTATACCCTATTTATTACTCTTTTTCCTTTTTCGGAAACGAATTATTGGATTTCTAAAATCTTTCATAAAAAGTAGCTCCTAGCTTATTTTCTGCGCGACTTAAAAAGGGCGTGATTCAAATTGGTGTAGGCAAGAGAAAATTCTAACGATCCTGTATACGCTTCTCGCATCTTGGAAATGGTCGCGTCATAGGAGATTCCGAGATGAAATCCTTTCCAATCTAATTGAATGGTGGGACAAATAGCATCATTGACCCTGAAATATGTCCCAAAACCAAAGTATGCGTCCTGAGAATGTCCGGTGATTTTTGTTCCGTCTTTGAATCGATATTTTGAAATGATACCTAATATCGTTTCTTGATGAGGGCCCTGCATTGACTGAACAACACTCGCATCTACACACCAATCGGTCATGGAAATATCTGCGGTGACGGATGCGTGGGCAACAAACTTTCGGTACATGCGGTCTCCCGTAATTCCGGAAAATGAGAGCGCCGGACGGTTTAAATGAAACGCACCGAGACCAACCTGAAGTTTGAAATTATCTTTTCTGCGAAAGCTGGATTTACTTGCATCATATACATAGTATGCGCCTGCGGAGGCATCAATGTAACGGTAGCCGCTGAATCCCGCCGATTCACCTGTTTGAATATCCGTATCATATGCGTTGCCATTCCATTGAGAATTAAACGTAAGTGTTGAAAAATCCGCGCTTCTATTTCCAAAACCACCCTGGATACCTGCGGAGATCGTGTGGCCACCTCCTACGGGTAAGATTCCACTCAGTGTAAGCGCCCCTGTCTGCATGCCGAACCTCGAGTCTCCACCAATATCATTATAAAACAAAAGGCCTAATCCAACGTGTGCTTTGTCTCTGAAATCATCTTTTCCCAGATTAATGTCAGCCGCAACAGAGGAGGTCATAAACTGAGTGGCTGCGCCTAGCCACTGATTGCGGTGGTTTACGTTGACCCGCTCCCAACCATCATACACTCCTGCACAAGCCGGGTTTATCAAAAGGGGTGTTTGGGCTGTTTGAGAAAAATGAATGTCTTGAGCAGCCAGCTGCCCCATCAAAAGCGTCGAAAGAATAAAGGTGATTTTCTTCATCATCAACGAATTAGGGTAATGTTTCCAGAGAGGGTTTTGGACGTGTTGTCATCAAAACGAACTTCCAGGATGTAAGCGTAGACGCCAGCATTACAAGGCTTACCCTCAAATGTTCCGTCCCATTCAAAACTCTCTTCCGACGTATTTACCATGCGATTTCCCCAGCGATCGTAGATAGAAAGGGTGAATGAAACAACATTTCTTCCCACGATCAGATAAAGCGTTTCATTCTCGGCATCTCCTTCTCCATCAGGAGAGAAACCAGTCGGAATATAAATTCCATCAATACAATCCGCACCCATATCCATTGGATCACATGGATCAAAAGGATCGGTACCATCCGCTATTTCGGTGATGTCAAGAATGCCGTCCTCATCGCAATCCTCACCTGAAACTATCGGTTGCGTCACATCCGTGATAACGTATGAGCATGGATCATTCAAATCAGTTCCTGAAGAAGTCTCCGTAGCATCGAGGACACCATCTCCGTCTGTGTCAAATTGGCATCCCGGAAGCGTGTCGTCAGGATCGCATGGGTCCAATGGATTAGAGCCATTGGTAACTTCTTGCCCATCCGTGAACGCATCCCCATCCGTGTTTGGATTGGTCGGGTCGGTGCCTGCTGTTGTCTCCTGTGAATTCGTTAGCCCATCACCATCTTGATCACATGGTCCGGCATTTGGATTAGGTATGCAAGGGTCTGTATTGGCAGGGTCAAGCTCGTCCGTGACACCATCACCATCCGTATCTGTAACCCCCGACTCCAACGCATCTATTGTTCCGTCACCATCTGTATCCATTGGA
>JAJTDX010000156.1 GCA_021298235.1 Cryomorphaceae bacterium
TGCGGAAATTCAGACCATGCAACAAATGGGCTTCAATTATGAAGTGTTGATCGCTGATGTTCAGCAATACTATGTAGACCATGCGAATGACCCGTCCCCATCAGAAAAGAATGCAACGTGTTCCGGAACAGGTGGCGGTGGAACAGCAGGCTTCACACCTTCAACTCCAACCAATTTCAACCTCGGTTCTATGGGGGGATATTTGACCTATCAGCAAATGCTGAATGAGTTGGATGCCATGGTTGCTCAATATCCTACATTGATCACTGCGAAGGCACAGATCTCGACCTTTCTTACACACGGTAACAGGCCCATCTATTTCGTGAAGATCTCTGATAGTCCTGCAACCAATGACGCCACAGAACCCAAAGTGCTTTATACTGCGATTCATCATGCGCGTGAGCCGATGTCTCTCATGGAAACCATTTTTTATATGTGGTATTTGCTTGAGAATTACGGAACGAACGATGAAGTGACCTATTTGGTGAACAATATGCAAATGTATTTTGTACCATGCATCAACCCGGATGGATACTTGTATAACGAGCAAACCAATCCGAATGGCGGAGGGATGTGGAGAAAGAACAGACGCAACAATGGCGGAAGTTACGGAGTCGATCTGAACAGGAACTATTCTTACGGTTGGGGAACAACAGGAACAAGTACGAATCCTGGTAATGATACCTACTGTGGACCTTCGGCTTTTTCTGAACCGGAAACACAAGCCATTAGATGGTTAGTGCAGAACAATAATTTTATTACGGCCTTCAATGCGCATACCTATGCAGAGGAGATTCTTTTCCCGATAGGCACAACAACAGCAGAATTTGCTGACCATCACGACTATTTTCAGGCGGAAACAAACCACATGGTTCAGTATAACGGGTATGGTGCGATCAAAAGTTCTGCACTGTATCCGGCATCGGGTGATTCCGACGATTATATGTACAAGGTGGATTGTGGTGTCAATCAAAAAGATACGGTGTTTGCGCATACTCCGGAGGTTGGAACTGCTTTCTGGCAACCTTCGAGTCAGATCATCTCAACCTGTGCAGAAATGGTCTTCCCAAATCTTGTTTTAGCGCATTTAACGCGAAAGTATGTGATCGTCAGTGATACCGATCCAACAAACGTTGCCACAATGACTGGTAATTTTAATCATTCTGCATACCGATTGGGACGAGAAAATGGTCGGCAACCGGGGCGATCAGTTATTCACTTGTTCCGGGTATACAGTTCGGTGACGAGATAAAATATATTTTGATTACGAATAATGGTTTATGGTCTAAAAAAGACACTATCACCAAGACGTATGGAGTGTTAACGCTTCAAGCCCTGGAAGATGCGTCCACAACAACAAATTGGACGGGTAACTGGAGCACGACAACCTTAACATTTGTCTCGGCTACTCGATCGTTTACTGAATCACCTGGTGGAAATTATTCGAACAATACTTCCAACAAAACCTACACCTATGTTCCGAGTATTGATTTGACCAATGCGACTGGTGCACAGATATCCTATTATGCAAAATGGAATATCGAAGCCGATTACGATTATGTGCAATTCCAGGTTTCAACGGATGGTGGAGCGAACTGGATTGGGCAGTGTACGAATTATACGGTACCTGGAACGAGTGCAAACAATTCTGTTCAACCGAATAACGAGCCTGTTTACGAAGGTGTGCAGTCTGGTTGGGTACTGGATGAGATCAATTTGAGCGACTATTTGGGTCAGGTAATCAAGGTAAGGTTCATCTTTGAGTCAGACGGAGGCCAGACAGGTGACGGGTTCTACTTCGATGACTTTAAAGTAATGTATAACTTACAGGGTCCGGCTGCAGCACCAACAGCCTCATTTACGGCTGCTACAACCACAGTTTGTACGGGAGAATCTGTTGTTTTCAACGATTTTTCTTCTGATAGCCCAACGAGCTGGAGCTGGAGCTTTGGCGATGGTGCAACATCGATTTTTCAGAGTCCTTCTCATATCTATACTTCCCCTGGAACGTATACGGTCGAGTTAACTGTTTCAAATGCCGCCGGAACGGACACGTATACAATGCCTGATTATATCACCGTGAATCAGACACCATCTGTTACGATGACTACGACTGATTCTGATAACATTGTCTGCGAGCAGGCGGGATTCGTCAATCTGTCATCAACACCTGCAGGAGCAATCTTTAGTGGAACGGGAGTCAACGGTTCACAGTTCGATCCATCCGTGGCAGGTACAGGGCCACATTTGATCACTGCCACGTACACAGATGGAAACGGATGTGAAGGAACAACGCAGGTTACACTGTTTGTAGAATCGTGTTTGTCTCTCGATCAGCTACTGTATAATGGGATTTCCTTGCAGCCAAATCCAAATAACGGGGAATTCAATGTGTCTGGTTTGGAGTTAGGATCAACGCTGGAAGTGACAGACCTGAATGGTAAGCGTATCTATTCTGCGAAAGTAGAAAGTACTGACCAGCTCATCAAACTAAAGAATACAGAGACAGGTTTTTATTACCTTAAAACAATTAAAAAGGGTGTTCCGATTCAAATAAAGATCGCTGTGCTATAAGCATTGAAACCACCTGAGAAGGTGGTTTTTTGTTACAGGTAATTATCGTACCAGCTGAACTTTTCCTGAACTATTCTTTCTTTCTGCTCTCTCAAATGATTCAGAAAAGCCTTGGCCGCAGGAGAAAAGTTTTTGTTCTTAAGCCAGATAAGGTTCCAGTTCGATGTGATGGGCAACCCTTTCACGGGTACGATTTGAAGTTCACCGTTCAACAACTCGTTCTTGATCCCGATCAATGGCATGATCGATGATCCAATTCCCGCGATTACGGCTTGTTTTACTGCTTCATTCGACGTGAGTTCCATTTTTTTTCTGACTTTTATGTCATGCTCATTCAGAAACTTCTCCATGGTCAAACGGGTACCTGAACCTACTTCACGGTAGATCAATGGCAATTCGTGTAGGATCGATGTCTCTTGGATCTTTTTCGATGGCTTGAATTGTTTGTCACAGACCAGAAACAACTGATTGGAGAGCAGTTCAATATGTTCGATCTTTAAATTTTCCGGTAAAACGGAAACAAGAGAGAAATCTACGTCGTTATTATCCAATGACTCAAGTACTTTAGACTTGTTCGTAACGTCCAGAACCAACTCAACTCCTGCATTCTTTTGGAGGAAATCTGACAGAAAATAAGGAATCACATATTTTCCCGTTGAAACCACTGATAATTTGAGGCGACCTGTCAATTGTCCTTTGTATGCACTCACTTTGTAATTAATGGCATGAACCTCATTCAGGATGCGTTCTGCTGCAGTGGCTATTTCCAGACCAAAATCGGTTATAAATAACTTGCGTCCCACTACTTCGGTGAGTGGAAATTCGAACTGATCTTGAAAATTTTTCAATTGTATGGAAACAGCCGGTTGCGTGAGATGCAGCTCCTCTGAAGCTTTTGTTATGCTTTTGGTTTCACAGATCTTCACGAATATCTGAAGTTGATGGAGGGTATAGTGCATAATATATGTTTATGTAAAACATTGTAAATATAAATAAAAATAAATAATAAAGTATGGAGAACTTTGTATTGTAAAAAATAAATCAAACATGGAAGAGAAACGTTCATACCAGCTTGTCGATGGAAATTTCAATTGCACAGATGCAACAGAAGTGCTTTTTTCACTGATCAATAGTAAGATAAAATTCCACGATCTTCAATCGTTCGGGAAGAAAGAGCGATCTGAAATAGATCTTCATCATTCAGACCGCAGATCAAAAGAGTTAAGAAAGATACTTGAGGATATCAGGACACTTATTGCTAGAGCAGAAAAAGGTGGAATGCACCTATCTATATCCGGCACGATAGAAATAACATTAACAAAACCGACGGCAAATGGTTAATGTGATCATTTATTTGGGTAAGTCACACGATCCTGGAAACCTGGTGGATGTGCTATTGAAAAAGAAATTAATAGCGAAGGCTACGATTGATAGTGATAATGTGACGTATGTGCTGAAGGATGATGAGGTATCCACCGAAACAAATACGGTGATTACGGTTCAGACCAAGTCACTTTTATTTTCACAGATCGAACAATTGGTTGCTGAGATGTACGGCTCCTCAGTACCGATCTTCTCGCTGCCAATCACTCAGGCAAATCAGCAATTCGATAAAATGGTTCGGGAAAACACCTTGAGGACGTAATGGACATGAGCCATTGGAAAGGAAGGCATTTGATCATAGGTACCATGCATGGGAAGGAGTCAGTGTTGGGACTTTTGTTGGAAGAAAATTTCGGTTTAAAGTTTTCTACTCTGACTGAGTTTGATACGGATCAGTTTGGCACTTTTTCAGGTGAAAAGGATCGAATCGGCTCTCCTCTTGAGGTTGCTAGAATGAAATGCTTGGCTGCAATGGAGATCTGTAGTGTTGATCTGGGACTCGCCAGTGAAGGATCTTTTGGCCCTCATCCTGAAATGGGTTTCATTGCTCTAAACGAAGAATATTTGGTGCTGATTGATCAAAAGAATCAATGGGAGATCGTTGTGAAAAAGAGCAGTTTTGATACAAATCTGGCAGGACAAATTATTGATACGGAAGAGGAACTTTTATCCTTTTCAGGAAGCGTTGGGTTTCCTGAACATGGGATAATTCTGAAAGCGGAGAGTTTCAATGAAAAGATCTTGGTGAAGGGGATCTGCGATCATGAACACCTAATTGAAGAGTTCCGGAAACTGAAAGGTCTTGGTCACAGTATTCTTGCTGAAACAGACATGAGGGCGATGTTCAACCCGAAAAGGATGGCGGTAATTGAGGAAGCGGGAAAGGAATTGGTGAAACGAATGAAATCCCAATGCACTCAG
>JAJTDX010000056.1 GCA_021298235.1 Cryomorphaceae bacterium
ATGGACCAAAAATCAGATCAATATCCTTAAAATCTGCTGAGGCCAGAATCTTTTTGGTTCGAAGCGTATCGTTTTTCAGATCGTGCACAAATATCTCCGCATTGAACCCCATTTTTTTTAATGAATCGATGGCAAGCTTTGCTCCCATGTAAAATTCAGTAGCCAGATCCGAAATGTGATCAGATGGATTATCCGAATCCAAATTAAACGGAAGAAGCAATGCAATTTTATAGATGCTTTTCTTTGGGAAAAGAATTACTGAATCTATATTACGAGATTTTAAAGGTTCAACTCCGCGTACCTCGATGTTTTTGATCTCTTGTTTTTTAACTTGAATTTTAAGGATATCTCCCGGTCTTACTCTACTGGATTTTAATTGATTCACCTTTTGAAGTTCTTCCACAGAAACCATATATCGTTTAGACACGGTATAAAGTGTTTCTCCCTCTCGCACGGTATATGAAATCAAAGTATCGGACAATGGAATTTTTACAGGGTCAGCTTTTTTAAGCGGAACTGTGTCCACTTTCGGAGCTTCTTGAGTAAACACGACTTGAGAAATCTGAGCTGTCGAATTGGATATACTCTGGGGCTCCTTGAACCTCGTTGCCACCTCCCTATCAACATTTTCAATTTTCAAAATTTGACCGGTCTGAACTCCGTTTTCCACACCTGGATTGGACAGTACAATGGCATCCATTGAAACCTCAAATTTTTTAGCAATCGAAAAAAGAGTTTCCTTGCTTGCCACCGTGTAATTGACCGTTTGACGGGGAACGGGAACGAGTACTTTTTGACCTACACTGACACCTTTTTCACTTCCTGGATTTGCTTTCGTAATCTCTTCAACAGGAACGTCATAGTTTTCATGGATCCACCAAACTGTATTACCAGGTTTTACGACGTGAACATAATACTTTGTTCCGTTTATAAATTCTTTAGAGGCCTTATCCGGTTGAGCAGAAAAAGCAGTTGTAAAAGCTAAGAATAGTGCGATCAAGAATTTATTCATGGAATTTGTTTCAGCAAGTTTGTCAAAAATTATTCCCATTCTATGGTTGCAGGTGGCTTGGATGAAATATCGTAAGTCACTCTGTTGATTCCCTTTACTTGATTAATGATTCTATTAGAGATTTTCGCCAGAAACTCATACGGCAAATGGCACCAGTCTGCGGTCATTCCATCCGTGGAAGTTACAGCACGCAACGCAACTGCATTTTCATAGGTTCGTTCATCTCCCATCACACCTACAGATTGTATTGGTAAAAATATTGCTCCCGCCTGCCAAACATCGGCATACAATCCATCTTCTTTTAATCCATTTATAAAAATGGAATCTACTTCTTGTAAGATTCGAACCTTTTCGGCAGTAACCTCACCAAGAATTCTAATTCCAAGTCCAGGACCGGGAAATGGATGTCTTCCTAGTATGGCTTCATCAATTTGCAATGAACGACCAATTCTGCGCACCTCATCCTTGAAGAGTAATCGAAGAGGCTCTACCACCTGAAGCTTCATGTATTCAGGTAACCCTCCAACATTGTGATGGGATTTGATCGTCTGGGAAGGACCTCCATTTACTGAAACAGATTCAATAACGTCCGGATAAATGGTTCCTTGTCCCAACCATTTTGCATCTGAAACCTTTCTGGATTCTTCATCGAACACATCAATGAAGACCTTTCCTATTGCCTTTCTTTTAAGCTCAGGATCTGTAACACCGCTTAGCGCCGTATAAAACTTCTGAGATGCGTCCACACCCTTAACATTCAAGCCCATGTGTTTGTATGAATCCAATACTTGTTCAAATTCATTTTTTCTCAGCAAGCCATTGTCCACGAAAATGCAATGCAAATTTGACCCAATCGCTTTGTGTAACAAAACGGCTGCAACGGATGAATCAACACCACCCGACAGTCCTAGTATAACCTTGTCATTTCCAATTTGACCTTTCAATTTTTGAACAGCCTCTTCTACAAACGAACTCGGCGTCCAGTCTTGCGAACATCCGCAAATATCAACAACAAAATTCTTTAAAAGAATCGCTCCTTCCGTTGAATGATATACCTCTGGATGAAACTGAATTCCAAACGTTTGTTCGCCTTCAACGGCATATCCCGCAATCTCAACGTCCTCCGTACTCGCAATTATTTTGTATGAATTAGGCGTTTTGCGAATTGTGTCACCATGAGACATCCACACCTGTGAACCAGTTGTCATTCCATGCATAAGAACATTTGAATGATCGATAAAACTTAGATGAGCCCGGCCATATTCACGTATCGTTGAAGGCAAAACCTCACCACCAAATGCATGCGAAAGGTATTGCGCCCCAAAACACACACCCAGCAAGGGAATATTTCCCTTAATTGCTGTAAGGTCTGGTTTTGGTGAAGACTCGTCACGAACAGAAAACGGACTTCCAGACAAGACAACTCCTTTAATATTAGAAGATAACTCCGGAATTTTGTTCCATGGATGTATTTCGCAGTAAATATTGAGCTCACGAATTCTTCGGGCAATCAGCTGTGTGTATTGCGAACCGAAATCCAAAACAAGTATCATTTCATGCATGGCACAAATATAGGATGAATTGAATGTTTGTTTGATTGAAAAGAGCATGTGTTTTCAACAATACATCGGACAAAATGGCATTCAATGTTAAGATGGAACAGTTTATGTCCGAAAAGCAACCGAAAAAGCATTCATGCATGTTTTATTTAATTAAATTTGGACCTCTAAAATTTTACATAAATGATCTCCGGACTACTTAAGAAGATCTTTGGCGATAAATCCGAAAAAGACCGAAAACTCTATCAACCATATATTGACAAAACGAATGAATTCTTCAAACAATATTCAGTTTTGTCTGACGATGAATTGAGAAACCTTACTCCTAAACTGAAGCAACGTGTTATCGATGGAACGGTTGATCTTGAAAAAGAATTGGAAGCGCTCAAAACAGAGGCATCTGACATCAATACACCAATAAACCAAAAGGAAGAGCTTTTCGAACGCGTTGACAAACTTTCTAAACAAATTGATGAAACTATTGAAGGCGTATTGCTGGAAATCTTACCAGAGGCATTCGCTGTTGTAAAAGAAACTGCGAGACGTTGGACTGAAAATGGAGAACTAACTGTAACTGCTCAAGATTTTGACCGTGAATTAGCGAGCAAAAAAGACGGAATTACGATTCAAGGCGACAAGGCAATCTGGCATAATACATGGACAGCAGCAGGAGGTGATGTTGCTTGGAACATGGTTCACTATGATGTTCAGCTCATGGGAGGTGCCGTTCTGCATAAAGGAAACATTGCTGAAATGCAAACAGGAGAGGGAAAAACACTTGTAGCAACCTTGCCTGTATATCTTAATGCTCTCTCTGGAAAAGGTGTTCATGTTGTGACCGTGAACGATTACCTCGCAAAGCGCGATTCTGAATGGATGGGACCATTGTATCAGTTCCACGGGCTAAAAGTTGATTGTATCGATAAACACCGCCCAAATTCAGAGGAAAGACGTCAGGCTTATCTCGCAGACATTACTTTCGGAACGAACAATGAATTCGGTTTTGATTATTTGCGTGACAATATGGCCGGTGGTGTTGATGAGCTTGTTCAGCAGAAACACCATTTTGCAATCGTCGATGAGGTGGATTCCGTTCTGATTGATGATGCAAGAACACCACTTATTATTTCCGGGCCTACTCCACGAGGAGACGAACATGAATTCTATCAGCTCAAACCTCGTGTAGAAACAGTTGTTGCGGCTCAACGGACCTTTGTCAACCAATGTCTTACAGAGGCCAAGAAACTTTTAACCGTAATCCAAGACAGCGCTGACGTAAAAGATGCCAAACAGATGCTCGAAGATGGTGGGATTGCCTTGCTGCGCGCACACAGAGGTTTACCGAAAAATAAAGCATTGATCAAATTCCTTTCTGAACCCGGAATTAGAGCACATCTTCAGAAAACTGAGAACTTCTACATGCAGGAACAGGGAAAACATATGAAGAAGATTGATAGTGAGCTCTATTTTGTGATCGATGAGAAGAATAATTCCATTGAGCTTACATCGAAAGGAATAGACCTGATTTCCGGCTCGGAGGACAGGGATTTCTTCATTATGCCAGATATTGGTTCTGAAATTGCCAAACTGCAAAAAGAAAATCTGGAGAAAGAGCACTTCTTGGAGAAAAAGGATGCTTTGGTCAGAGAATACAGTATAAAATCAGAACGAATTCACTCCGTTAATCAACTTTTGAAAGCGTACACCCTCTTCGAAAAAGAAGTGGAGTATGTCATAATGGATGGCAAGGTGAAGATCGTTGATGAACAGACGGGCCGTATCATGGAAGGACGTCGTTATTCAGACGGTTTACATCAAGCAATTGAAGCAAAAGAAAATGTACAAGTCGAGGCAGCCACACAAACCTATGCAACGATTACACTTCAAAATTACTTCCGGATGTATCATAAGCTTGCGGGGATGACCGGAACGGCTGAAACAGAGGCAAAGGAATTCTGGGATATTTACGAGCTTGATGTTGTGGTTATCCCTACAAACAGAAATGTTATCAGAAAGGATCAAAATGACCTTGTTTATAAAACTGCTCGTGAAAAATTTGCAGCCGTTATAGAAGAAACTGAAAAGCTAGTAGCTCAAGGAAGACCTGTACTTGTGGGAACGACAACAGTAGAGATTTCAGAATTACTGAGTCGCATGTTAAAAATGAAAGGTATTCAGCATCAGGTTCTTAATGCCAAATACCACCAAAAAGAAGCTGAAATTGTTGCAGAGGCAGGAAAAGCAGGCGCCGTGACAATTGCAACGAACATGGCGGGCCGTGGAACCGACATCAAACTGGGTGCAGGGGTAAAAGAAGCCGGTGGACTTGCAATTATTGGTACAGAACGTCACGATTCCCGACGAGTGGATCGACAGCTGCGTGGACGGTCAGGTAGACAAGGTGATCCGGGTTCTTCCCAATTTTTCGTTTCACTGGAAGATGACCTCATGCGTAAATTCGGTTCGGAAAGAATTGCCAAACTCATGGACCGGATGGGGCTTAAAGAGGGAGAAGTTATTACTGCTGGCATGGTTTCAAAATCGATTGAGCGCGCCCAGAAAAAAGTTGAAGAGAATAATTTCGGTATTCGTAAGCGTTTGCTCGAATATGACGACGTAATGAGTGCCCAAAGAAAGGCCATTTACAAAAAACGTCGAAACGCGCTTTATGGAGACCGACTTGATCTGGACATTGACAATATGTTTTATGACGTATGTGAAAATGTGGTACAATCGAATTCCAGTGATGATTTTGAAAACTTCGAGCTTGACCTTATACGATTAATTGGAATTGAGTCACCAGTGGATGCGAAAGAATATGCTTCAATCGATAGCACGCATCTCGTTGATAAAGTTTACCAATCGACGATAGAGCAATACCAGAGAAAGAGTGAAAAAATAGCGCAAAAAGCCTATCCTCAGATTAAGCATGTATTTGAAAACATGTCAAATAAGTACCAAAACATTGTTTTTCCAATGTCTGACGGCAAGAGGGAGGTTCGCATCATTCTTGATCTTGAGGAAGCATACAAAACAGAAGGAAGGGCGATCAGTAAAGCTTTTGAAAAATACGTTATCCTTGGAATGATCGACAATGAATGGAAGGAGCATTTGCGTGAGATGGATGACCTGCGTTCAGCTGTTCACAATGCGCAATACGAACAAAAAGATCCACTTTTGATTTATAAGTTGGAATCCTATAAATTGTTCCAATCCATGCTTGGAAGACTGAATGGTGAGTCGATTGAATTATTGATGAAACTGGACATTCCTTTTGATACTGAGGTAGAGAGCACCAACAAACAAGTGACGCATCAAAACAATTATGAAAAGGCGCAAGTTACAGGTGGCGGTTCATCTTCTTCGACTCCTCCCCCACGTTTTCAAGGAAGTGAGGGTTATCAGCAGGCGATTCAGAATTCTTTACCTCCGCAGGAAAAACAACAACCTGTTGTCAATGCACCAAAAGTAGGACGAAATGACTCCTGTCCTTGTGGCAGTGGCAAGAAGTTTAAGCAATGTCACGGTAAATAAATTTACAGGTGTACACAGAAGAAATCTCCATTGTTGGCTCAGGCAATGTTGCTTTTAAGCTGGGGGAAGCGCTTCGTTCTGTGGGAGTTAGAATTAAAGCCATTTACAGCCGAAACGAGGTAAGCGCTGCTAAACTAGCCGAATTAACTCAATCACAGGTTGTTCGAGATATTAACGAATTAGACTCCGAGTTGATCCTGATTTGTGTGGCCGATGAAGACGTGTATTCTGTAATTCAAAAACTTCCACTTCATAAAAAAGTTGCCTATACTTCTGGCTCAGTATCCATCAATCAATTTGATGAAAGGCCAACTATCGGGGTATTTTATCCGCTTCAGACACTGCGACAAAATCAACCGGTTCATAGCGGGGTTATTCCATTGCTTATTGAGTCCAAAAACCCTGAATTTCTTGATGAGCTCGTTCATTTAGGCAAATTGATTTCTCCGAAAGTTCTTGTAACCACATCCGATGAACGCATAAAATACCATCTTGCAGCCGTTTGGTTGAACAATTTCACCAATCATATGGCCACTATTTCCCGAAGTATCATTGATGAAAACGGACTTGAACTTCAAATGATGAGACCATTGTTAGAGGAAACCATTCAAAAATTAGTGCATGAAAATCCTTTTGATGCTCAGACCGGACCTGCCAGACGTGGTGATGAGCGGATACTTACAACCCATCGCTCACTCTTGCAGGGAACAAGAAAAGAAGTATACGAAATAATTTCTCGAAGTATCTCAGAAACATATCAACGGAAATGACGAGCTATAAAGAAAAACTGAATCTGATCTCCACTTTTATGTTCGATGTAGACGGGGTGCTAACCAATGGTGACGTTACCTTGCTACACAATGAAATAGTCAGAACCCTTAACTCAAGAGATGCATACGCGATACAATATGCCGCTAAAATGGGATACAAAATCATGATCATCACAGGAGGCAATTCGCAAGATGTAAAAGATCGATTGATTGCACTAGGAGTTCACGAGGTGCACCTCTCGTCGTTTAACAAACTTCAGGTCTACGAAAAGATTAAAGAAGCTCACAACCTTACAGATGAACAGATCTTGTATATGGGTGATGATATTCCTGATTATCAAGTAATGCAACATGCAGGAGTTGCTGCTTGTCCACAAGACGCAGCAATAGAAATAAAACATATCTCGCATTATCAATCGCCATACAATGGTGGAAGGCATTGCGTTCGTGACGTGATAGAGCAAACACTCCGTGTGCAAAAGAAATGGTTTTCAGAGCAGGCCTTTGAATGGTAATTACCTCGAAATCAAAAGTTTTTTTCTTGAAATTATCTTTTCCGAGGAGCTGGTTAATTCTATAAAATAACTTCCAGCTGCAAGGGTATTCAATAGTATTTTATTGGATTCTCCTAATGATTTCACCAAAACCGTTTTCCCATAAAGGTCAATAATCGTTGCAACATCCAGTAAAACATTTTCCGATTGAATTGTTAGCTCTTGGTTTGCAGGATTCGGGTAAAAATAAAAATCGTGATTATCGATCACTTCCTCTGTGTTAACCAACTGCTCTGTCTCCTGATCGGGAGGAATAATCGGATAAGTAGAATTGGGACCAACTTTTAAAACAAAAACATTCGCACCTCCGGCACCATAAACGGTAGAATTACCAACGGCGACAACTCCTCCATCCGAAGTTGCTATAATCTGTCCTGTGGCATCGTCACTTGGATTGAGCACATATACGAAAGAATTATCCCACCACAACCCATTTTGAAGACGCGCAACAGATACATCAAATCCAAAGCTAGAACTTGGATCATCCACATATCTGTATGCAATATACTTTTTACCCTCCGTTCCGTAGGAAGTAATGTAATCAAACATTCTCCTTGTAGGTGGACTCTCATGAAAAGCATAATCAAGCAAACCATCATAATCCATTCGACCATAGAAAGGTTGCTCAATTTCTGAAAGAGAATTCATACGAAAACCAACAAAATTGATTCTGTCGGGATCAATATCCAGGTCAGAAACTTCGTATATCCCGTTGTCACCTACAGTTTTTAGCCAGTAGATGTCGCCATTTTTATGAATTTTAAGAATAAAGCCTTTTGTCTTGAGGGAATCCTGAATATAATATTTCCCGCCAACGATAAAAATGGAGTCATTCAAGATACGTATCGTTTTAGCAGCATCCTGTCCCAATCCACCTAGCTTCTTTGTCCAGAGAGTATCCCCTTGAAAATTAGTTCTTACAATGAAAATATCAGATGAATTCTGGATTCCTGAAGTTGTTTCCCCGACCATGATCATACCTGAGTCAACGGTCAAAGCTGCATCATTCAAACGTTCCCAACCCGATGTACCATAATTTTTCTGCCACATGAGGTTTCCTGACAGATCTGTCTTTAACAAGAGAAAATCGTAATCCCCATTTCCAAAGGAGTTGGAGTAACCCGCAATTACATGTCCATTGCCCTGAATGGTCTGAATCCTCACTCCTATATCGGACTCATTGCCACCATAATGTGTCGACCATTGGTACACTCCTAAACTATCCGTTTTAAGAAGGAATACATCCGCTGCTGCCTGTGTAAAACTCGAAGAAGCTCCGGTAATCAGATAACCCGTATCTTGTGTTTGAGTAATTCCATACCCATAATCGTAGCCATTTCCAGAGTACCTTTTGTAATAAGTCACCTGAGAGAATGAGCTGTTCTGAATGAACAGAACAAGAAAAATCGATATACCCTTTAAAACACGCATTTTAATCTCAGTGCTATTGATTCACCTTTGGCATTTTTCTGGAAGATACCGGTTAGATTGTCCGATCCAACCGCCAAACTGAAATTTCCAAACTTTATGTTCGAATACATACCGAAGCGCAATCCTCCGAAGCCGCCATATGCAGTGCTTAATCCCAGATCAAAAAATTTCCCAAGATTGTAATGCAAACCCGCATACAGCATAGGTACATACCCCGAAAGTCCATACAGCCGTATTCCGTAGAAAGATTGCACTCTCGCTGGATCATTTTCGGTGATCACTTTTCCAACCTGAATGAACGCAGGAAGCAATCTCCATTTTCGAATTCCTGTGGAATCTATGGCAAATGTATCAGCAATATTGGGTTGAGATGAATTTGAGTCAAAAGACAAAAGCTGATCCAATGTGTACCCCTTGTAGGAAACAGTTGTATCAGACCTGTAGCGTGATAATGGTGTGTTGAAATAACAAATCCCGAGATCTTTGGCCTGAAAACGAATCAATGCAGTTTTTTTCTCATTTAAAGCCACAGGTAAATAAAAGTCCAGATCCAAACCAGCACCATATCCTTTTATTTTGCTGCTTCCCAAGGAAAGATCAAGATTGGCATCCATAGCTATGTGGACGGAGTCCATATCCCCAGATTGATACATTCGTCCCTCAAAAACATTTAAGTCTATATAGTTCGAAACAGTGTAGAAGTTAAGAGAAATCGAATGTTTCATTGCTTTCTCAAACAAACCTATGCCCATTTTCTGAAAAGAAAGTGCGGTAAATCGTGTTCCCGAGAAAGCTATGGTCTGATCGGCATATCGTTCATTTCCATAAAACGCGAGTCCAAAAAGATCCTTACTGTATATCAACGACCCATAATTGTAGTAACCACCTTTTATCAAAAGACCATATTTCTCCTTACCAAAAACGTTCATCCGGTGATTTCTATATTCTATTTCAGCAGAAATATCTCCTCCGAATCGATTGATTCCTCTATGATTTAAAAAACTTCTGTTTTTTGTCCCTTCAGTAATTTGGCCGCCATAAAACAGCTTTTTCGAAAGCTCATTATCAATAGCAGTAGAAAGGTATTCAGCCCAACCAGACACTACCATTTCATGAGTATACCTCTCGCCTGATGGGAGTGAGTCATAGGGGGCATGGAGGAAATGTTGAGCCAATCCCAAATTTGTAAAAACAAGTGCAAAAAGAAAAACAAGCCTACACAACATCAGAGAACTGTATTTAATACAAAACGTGTTTTCAACTTAACTGCAAGATAGGCCCCAGCCTTAATCGACATGGGAACGCTGTTACCGGTAGCATCGGGTGTATTGAAAACAGCTCTGACGCAGACTTTTTTGATTTTTTGAAGATCATTCAGAACGTGTGCAGGCAGGTCGAAGATCACTTCAGATTTTTCAACTAAAAGCCCACTCAGAGGATCCAGCTCACCGGAATTTGCTGATAGAACGTCCTGGGTTCCATTTACGATATGTAAAAGTTGTCCATTGTCATCGAGTAGCATCAATTTAACAGAAGCTGCAAGTGGAAAGGCATTCAGCGCTGTAAGCACAAAGCTGCCCGAACCCACATGTGTTTTTTCAATATCTTGCTCAAAATCCAGATTAAATGTGTCTTGCAGTGTCAGCCCGTCAGCGCCCAATTCAAGAGGCATCATAGCTCTCACTTTAACCTTCAATCTACTGTTTGGATAAATCTCGTTGTATCCTCCTGAAAGATTTCCCCAAGGGTTCAATTCCAGCTGGTATGCCAGCTGATGAACGGTCCCCAAATTTTCGAGATAGGCTTCGATATTGCTGTTCGCACCATTAAATTCAAGTGATGTTTGTGAAGGTTGAAGCGTCGACCAATTACCTGTCGGCTCGTTGATATACAAAGGGACCTGAATCTGACCTCCGGACAACTGAACAGTATTCCCTGAAACAGAAGTGTTGGATAAATTCAAGATGGTAGCTCTTGCAGCTATTTTTACCCCATTGATAATATCTACAAATAATTCTGGTGCAGGCAGGTCAAGCGTGCCACTTATTACATTTTTAAGCGCTTCCAAGTCGACATTTACAGTGTCCGAAAATACCCTATTGCCAAAATATCCCCTGGCGTAATCCATTCGTATATTTTCAAACGTCGCCTGGATTTTAAATTGCTGTGCCTGGGTTATTGTTACAAACGGACCTGCCGGATCTGAGGAGACCACGAGAAGTGATTGAAGAACATTATACAAAGACCCTGATATCCCGGTCAGATCCATTTCATAGCCGGCCAGATCTATCAAAGAATTCATACTTCCGGGACCGGCTGAGCTTGAACCACTAACTGAAAATTGTTGTTCCAGCACCGAACCATCTTTGATGACACCAGGCAATTTAACGGTGAAAAAACACTTCGTGTCAACGGGATTATACACGGTAAATCGAATCCTTCCTTCCGTTAATCGAATCTTTTTTAATTGAATATCTTCGAGATCCAAGGTGTGTTCCTCGATCTCATTGACAATTGTAAATCCCGGTGGAACGTTCAATGGCCCGACAGAACTGGTAAAAACTTGCTCAATTGTCGTGTCAGGTAAGCTCAAAATATCTTCTATTCCCAAATCGAGAACAGTTCTGGTTAGTTCAACCTCTAAATTTCCTTCCGAATTTACAGAAAGTGTGGAATCATTGATCTGGTTGGATAGATCGAGTGTGTCATTTACCAAAGGCAAGGACCAGTTGCTGGTCCAGCTTGTTTTATCCTTTCTACAGCTCAGCAGCAGAAGACTGATTAAGAGTAGTAAAATGCCTTTTCTCATCTATACGATAAACGTTTTTTTCAAAGTTTCAGTTGGCTAAGCCCGCTCAATAATGGTGGCATATCCCTGACCTACCCCAATACACATTGTCACGAGCGCGTATCGCTTGCCTGACCGCTGTAGCTCGCGTGCTGCTGACAAGAGAATCCTCGATCCGGACATTCCCAACGGATGTCCAAGGGCTATTGCCCCCCCATTCGGATTTATTCGGTCATCACGGTCGTCTAGTCCCATTTTTCTGGTACATGCGAGCACTTGAGCAGCAAATGCTTCGTTTAACTCAAGAACATCCATTTCTTTCAAAGTTAGACCCGTTCTTTCCAATACTTTCTGAGACGCAAAAACAGGTCCTATCCCCATGATTCTAGGTTCAACACCGGCAACAGCTCCACCAACAATACGAGCAAGTGGTCTCAGTCCCTCACGCTTCACGCTACTCCCCGAAGCAAGCAATAAAGCTGCTGCACCATCATTCAGACCGGAGGAATTACCTGCTGTCACACTTCCTTCCTTTTTGAAAGCAGGACGCAGAGCAGACAAACTTTCAATTGAAGTAGAAGGCTTAATGAATTCATCTTTTTCAAAAATAATTGGATCCATTTTTTTCTGTGGAATGGAAACCGAAACGATCTCTTCTCCCAAAACTCCATTTTTCTGCGCAATCGTGGCTTTTTCCTGAGACCAGGCTGCAAAAGAATCCTGAGAATGACGTTCAATAGAATACATCTCCGCAAGATTTTCTGCGGTGTTGCCCATTCCATCCACACCATAAAGTTCATCCATTTTCGGATTAATAAAACGCCAACCAAAGGAAGAATCAAACATCTGAGCATCTCGACCGAACGCGCTGGAGGTCTTTGAAATAACCCAAGGTCCTCTGGTCATATGTTCCACTCCACCAGCAATATACAGATCCCCTGCACCATCCTTTATGGCGCGTGTGGCATTCATCACAGCAGCCATTCCAGATGCACAGAGTCGATTTACAGTCTCACCTCCAGATTTAAGAGATAAGCCAGATAGAAGTCCAGCCATTCTGGCAATATTTCGGTTATCTTCTCCAGCCTGATTCGCACATCCCATTATGATATCTTCAATGTTTTCAGGATCAATCCCAGCGTGTCTTTTCATCAATCCTTTGAGAACATGTGCTGCCAGATCATCCGCCCTTACAGAGGAAAGAGTCCCTCCAAAATTCCCAATGGGTGTTCTTACCCCATCCACCAAAAATACCTCTTCTGCCATAGGTTCGAATTATTTGTTAAAAATAACATTTTTAGGGTTGTTGAAAACTAATTCAATGAGTGATTTTGATACTTAGTATCTTGGTGATTCAAATCCAATTTGATGAAATCATGAGTAAAAACCTTCTTTTAGGAACATTATTTTTCTTGTGTTGGGGAGTCCTGCATGCACAGCTCGAAGAACTGACTCCGGCAGAAATTAAATACCGAGACTCCATTAAAGCACTGAATCTTCAGAACGAAGCAGTATCAAAAAGCCAAGAGGCCTATAACAAAGGAATAGAACTTTTTTCACAGAAAAATTATGCCGAGGCCATTACAGCTTTTTCAGAATCCATTAAGTACGACATGAATTTCACGGCGGCATACTACAATAAAGGCGTGGCAGAGAATGAATCAGAACGCTTTTCCGATGCAGCAAAAACCTTGGATGAGCTTCTAAAAAAAGATCCAAGCTATTCAAAAGCCTATTTCCAAAGAGGACGTGCATATCAGGGACTCAATGATTATCTGAAAGCAGAAAAAGATTATGACAAAGCTCTGCAGATAGATCCAAAAAGCTCACGTGCTAACTACAATTATGGTACGTTAAAATTCATGCAGAAAGATTACCAAGGCGCTATAAAACAATTCTCTAAGGCCATCGAGTTAGATCCTAACTATGCTTTTGCTTACAATGACAGAGGTAGCTGTCACAGAATGTTAAATGATTACCCAAAAGCAATTGCAGACTATGAAGAAGCAGTGAAAAAAAATCCTAAACTGGCATTTGTTTTAAACAATATTGGCACTACCAAGAAGAAAGCAAAAGACTTACCAGGTGCCTTAGCAGCATTTAACAGAGCGATCTCTGTTGATCCTAAATTTTTCATGGCATACAATAATCGTGGGGTTGTTCAAATGGAACAAAACCGGCTAGATGATGCAAAAAAGGATTTTGAAAAAGCGCTTGAAATTAATCCCAAATATGCTCCCGCGGCGTCTAACCTAAGTGGGATTTATTTCAAACAAAAGGACTACAAAAAAGCATTAGAATTGGCTGAGAGAGCTGTGAATTCCGACCCTGGTTTTGGTGATGCTTACATTAACCGAGCGAATGCAAAAGAAATGAACAGAGATCTTTATGGCGCCTGTGAAGACTGGCAAAAAGCGAAAGAACTTGGTGTTGAGATCGGGAAAAACTATTATTCATCCAACTGCAACGAATAAGAATCCATGAAAAAAATAATTCTCATACTTCCTACCCTGATGATCCACATGGTTTTTAGTCAAAATGTGGAATTTAAAGCCGCTAACTTTAAAAACGACAAAGAAGGCTTAAAAAAGGCCGAGGATGCTATAAGCAAGGGGGACGAATTCCTTGATCTTGGAAAAGAAGCCGTTTTTCAAGTACAGGACCCTAAATTAAATTTCAAAAAGGCGCTGAATGAATATCTAATTGCTCAGAAATTCAACCCATCTAATGGCTTGCTTAATTTCAAGATTGGTGTATGCTACGTGCATTCATCGGATCCTTTCAAATCCATTGAATTTATCCAAAAGGCCAACACATTGGACCCTGCTTGCGATCCATTTATGAACTATTATCTTGGATACACCTATCAATTACAGGAA
>JAJTDX010000057.1 GCA_021298235.1 Cryomorphaceae bacterium
ATCCCCACTCCGGACGTCCAGCATCCCCAGACAACATAGGCATATCATCCACAATTACTGCGACTTTTGAACCCACGCCGAAGGTAAACCCACTTCCCCCGCGGATTTGAGGTTCGCCATCCAGTATGTTCAAACCCGGAGTTTGATCCAAGGCAGTTTCAATGCTTCGAGTGTTTTTATTCTCAATTAGATGAGGCTTAATTACTTGAAGAGAGACAGTTTGTTCTTCCAGAGGCTTATCGAATTTACCTACTTTGACTTCTACATCTTTCAGCTCCACAACCTGACTTTGCAAAACGATATCAAAGGTCATGGTAGTATTTTCCAAAATATCGACCTCAAACGTATCAGTTACCATCCCTGTTGATCTGCATATCAATCTCGATCTTCCAGCCGGCAATTCCAACATATAATTCCCTTGCTCGTCTGTGGTGGCACCCAACGTGATGTCTTTTTTGTAAATGAGCGATGCGCCGATCAGCTCCACGCCTTTGGAATCGCGAACTTTACCAACTATTTTGCCTGTACCTTGACAAAACAAAGCTTGTGTACAGCACAATGCCACACACAAGCCAATAAGTTTCACAAATTGAACTGACATGAATCAGAGAGACGATCAGTTCTTTAAAAACTTCAAATTGCTCAATTTTACACCTTCAACGAGCTGAAAATAATAAACACCGTTGCTGTTATTGAATGGTATGTGCTCAGCAATCTTTCCTTTTTGAACAATGGAACCACTTGTAGAATAAATCCTGTAGGTAGCCTCATCAGAAAAAACACCAAATAGATTTAGACCATTATCCTGATAGCTCAGCGAGAATTGATTTTCTGAAGTTTCATTCAGTCCAGCTCCACTTGTTGGATTGTATATCAATTCAAGATCATCAATTAAAAGTTCATCATTCACTGATCCTCCTCCAGGAGTGCTGTTGGTAGTAAAGGTAACCATTATGAAAGCTGCATCCGTTGGTGTTCCAACATAAGAGAAAGGAATCGCAAGACGTTGCCAAACAGCTCCGTTTGAAGGAAAATTCAGAATAGCAGTAGCAACAGTATTGGAACCGCTTACATCATTTGGATCCTTATAATTATTGGTATTGTTATGAATTACAGCACTTACTCGTGCGTTATTTCCGGTGGCATTAACTGGCGTATACTTCACCCAAACTACCAAAGAGTCAGGGGAACCAGTAAATGCTTCAGAGAAATTTCCATCCGAAGTGACTGAATAGTTGTAATTAGAGAGACTATTTGGTGTTGTACTACCCATTTCAATTCGTCCAAGTGTCATGTTCCCATTTGCAATGATTCCAAACCCTGCATCTCTCGAAAATATGCGTGCAGCGTACGTTCCACTTGAACCAGGACGAACAGTGGTAGATTGATCTAATTGTTGTCCGCCAAAAGAACTCCATGTTCCTGAACCGGATTTAAAACTATTCCAATTAACAGGCTCAGCAAGCTCGCTTGTAGAAGTTTCCCATTGCTCAAAATCCGAATTTCCAATTTGGGTTTGTGCAAAAGTCAAAGAAAGATATCCAACAAATGGAAAAATAAGTAGCATTTTTTTCATGATGTCTGATTAATGGTTACAAGGACAAATATAGAAATAAGGAAGTTCGAAAAAGAAACGATTGTAAATCATTCTTAACAAATATATGCTGATAATGTATCAGGAGGACTTCCATATGAACCATCTTGAATACTTACTTTTGATACCATGACAAGGTGGATTTACTGCTGTATACTGTTCACACTTTTATTTATTTCCAAAAACTGTTTTTCTCAAGAAACAGCATCAGGAACACAGCTCAAAAAAGTAGTTCAAAAATTCCAACAAGAACCTCTTTTGCTACAAGCGCAACTTCAAAGGCTTGAGAATTTTGTTCCACAAATGAATCAAGAAGAACGTTTCTTTTTTATCCAACAATATTGCTCGCTTCTTTCGAAAGAGCTTAAAGATCAGGAGTTAGCTATTGATAAACTTTCCTGGTTTTCGAAAACCTTCATACCAAAAAAAGGTACAAAAAGTTTTCGTATCAAATGCTTACTCATTCAGGCAAAAATAGAATCAGAATTCAACTCTGAAAGTGACTATACCATCGCGGCATTGGAAGATGCACTGAAAAGTTTCAATGAAAAGGATGACGACTCGACTGTTTGGCAAGAAGGAAAACTTCTACTCTCGGATGCATTGTACCGAAAAAAGAAATATTACAAGTCGTTGCGTATTCAGCAGTCTTTGTTACCCTCCGTTCAGCGACTTCCCGAAGGGAAAATTGCTGAAATAGAATATAAGCTGAGTAAGAACTTCAGGCTTTTAGGAAAGAAAGATTCGGCTGATTATTACTTAAATAAAGCATACTTTGTAGCTTCTTCTTCAACGGATAAATCCTATTTACCATACATCGCCCTTGATCTCTCCCGAATTCAGAAGCAACCTCAGTTGGCTCTCAAATTCTTGCTCATCGCATTTAAGCATCGCTCTTACTTAAGGAGTCATGAGGAACGCGCAGAGCTCTGTGGTAAAATAAGTAAATTATTCAAGAGATCAAATGCCAATGACAAGGCCCTCCAGTTCAAAGAATTAGAAACTCAACTGCTTGATTCTATCAGAATTGAGAAAGAATATTCTCAAAAAATCTTGCTCGCGTATGAATTGCAGAAAAAGGAAAAAAAATCACAGAGAACACGTGAAACTCTAAAGGAAATGTCCTTTCAGTTAAAAATTGGAATCGGAATAGTTTGTTTGCTTGTGATTCTTCTCATCCTTTCATTTATTCTTCGTTCAAAAAGAAGAAAGGCGACTTCCCTCGAAGGCATGGTAAGTGATCTACAAAAAGAATCCCCAGAGAAAATCGTAGCAAAAGAAGCACTGCTAACAGGATTGATTAGCAATTTAAAAACCACTGTGTCTAGAACAAAATGGGATGAATTTGAAGGCACTTTTCTTTCTGAGCACGCTCAATTTATGGAAAACCTTTTAATCGCTCATCCAAAGCTTTCTTCGAATGACCGGAAACTTTGCATGTGTCTGAGTCAGAATATGCCTACAAAAGAAATTTCATCACTTACCGGACAGAATGAGCATGCCATCAACATTGCACGTGGCCGACTCCGAAAAAAACTATCTATAGACCATCAGGACATCTCGCTTCCGGACTACCTGAGGAAATTTCTCTGATTGTATATATACATTTCTCACACCTCAAAATGTATTGTTATTTTTAACGTTCTGTTAACCCAATGCACATGGAGAAAATTCCATTAATGGAGTCATTTTATACAATTCAGGGTGAAGGATATCACACTGGAAAGGCGGCTTATTTTATTCGCTTGGGTGGATGTGATGTAGGTTGTACCTGGTGTGATGTTAAAGAGAGCTGGAATGCAGAAAATCACCCGAGCATATCCGTTGATGCAATTGTTAAACAAGCTGTGGCAACAGGTTGTTCCTTTGCAGTTATTACAGGAGGTGAACCTGCACTGTACGATCTAAGATCATTGATTGAAGGACCTCACTCGCAAGGTTTTTACACGGCTATCGAAACTTCAGGCACCTCCTTATTGCAAGGAATGATCGATTGGTATTGTTTTTCACCAAAAAAATTCAAAGCACCGGTAGATGAGGCCTATTTTCGTGCAAATGAACTAAAGATTATCATTAATCATCCATCTGATTTCGCCTGGGCCGAAGAGCATGCCTCTAAAGTCAGCCCTGATTGTAGACTTTTTCTTCAACCTGAATGGGAAAAAAGGGAACGTTTTTTGCCTCTTATCGTAGACTACGTCAAATTGAATCCAAAATGGCGTATTTCTTTGCAAACGCACAAATACTTAAATATTCCCTGAAATGAGATATTTTCTTTTTTTGGTAGCACTATTCAGTATCCTTTCCTGCTCAACGGCACAGGTAAAATATTCTTCTTCTAACAAAAAAGCCATAAAATTATTTGAAGAAGGCAAGGAAGCACCGAATACCTCTATAGATATGAATACGGGTAAACCCAATTTCAAGGAAGGTATCAAACTGATGAATCAAGCTATTGAAAAAGATCCGAATTTTTGGGAACCCCATGCTTGGGTAGCTGAATTCTATGAACAAATCGGAGACTATGAAAATGCAATAGTGCATTACAAAGAAGCCCTAAAAATCAATCCAAACCACAGTTCCACCGGTACGACATATTTTTATTTGGGCAACCTACAACAAGCCACAGGTGATTATGAATCAAGCATGAAGAACCTGGATATTTTCCTTCAAAATCGAAACGCCAATCCTGAACTCCAACAGGAAGCCATGAAGATCAGATCCAATTGTGAATTTGCAGTTTCTTCAATGCGCACACCACGAAATTTTAACCCGATCAATGTCGGACCTGGAATAAACACAGCTGATCCTGAGTATTTTCCAACGATAACCGTTGACGGGAAAACCATTCTCTTTACTCGAAGAATTAAAGATGAACGTGTTCAACAGTTCAAACAGCAGGAGGATTTCTATGTTTCGCACTTGAACGACAGGAACATGTGGGGAACAGCGGAGCCAATGCCAACCAATGTAAATACCGTGCTCAATGAGGGAGCGCCTACAATCGCAGCTGACGGCCGTTCCTTAATCTTTGTCGCATGTTCAGACTTCTCCGGCGACAATTATTACGGTGAAAACCGCAGTGGAAAAGGCAGTTGCGATATGTTTTTCACCAAAAAACTTGGTGCTCGCTGGACCGATCCGGTTAATCTTCCCGGAAATGTAAATACACCAACCTGGGAATCTCAGCCATCATTGTCAGCTGATGGAAAAACGTTGTATTTTGTAAGGCGAGTGAGTAAGCGTGGGGAACCTGTAAACTCCGACATTTTCGTTTCGAGACTGTTAGACAATGGTCAATGGAGTACAGCGATGCCACTTCCAAAACACATAAACACTCCTTTACAGGAAGAATCGGTGCTAATCCATCCAGACGGAAAAACACTCTATTTTGCATCACGAGGGCATGTTGGCATGGGCGGATCAGATATTTACCTGACACGAATGGACGAAAAAGGAAATTGGTCTACACCTGAAAATCTTGGTTACCCTATAAATACCAAGTATGACGAAAATTCCCTCATGGTATCGCCAGATGGAGAAATCGCATTTTTTGCTTCCGACCGTGCAGGTGGTTATGGCAACCTGGATATTTACTATTTCGAAATGCCTGAAGAGCTAAGGCCAACCAAAACACTCTATTTTGAAGGCACTGTTTATGACGCAATTTCGAAAGCACCCATCCCAGGTAAATTCCAGCTTATAGACTTAAAATCCGGCAAAGAGGTAATCTTTTCAGAGGCGGATAAGATCACAGGAGAATTTTTGGTTTCCCTACCTCTAAATAAGGAGTATGCTTTAAACGTATCTTTCCCTGGTTACACGTTCTTTTCCAAGAACTTCAATATGACGAATCCTGAGGGATTAGAGGCAATTCACATGGATGTTCCCATGGTTCCGATTACAAGTGACCTTCCCACAGTCCTTGAAAATGTCTTCTTTGACCTCGGAAAATCCACGCTTAGACCAGAATCTTTTGTCGAACTCGATAAATTGCATGACTACATGGTCAAAAATCCAACATTGAAGTTTGAAATCGGTGGTCATACTGATACAAGAGGTGACGATAAAGAAAACCAGAAACTTTCAGAGGATCGTGCGAAAGCAGTGTACAATTATTTATTAAACAAGGGCATCGCTCCTACGCGACTATTCTATAAAGGATATGGTGAATCTGCCCCAGTAATATCCGATACGGTTATTTCAAAAATGTCTTCAGATAAAGAAAAGGAAACCGCACACCAATCAAATCGTAGAACAGAATATAAGATTGTAAAATAGTGCATTTTTTAAGACTAATTCGCCCCATAAATCTGTTGATCATTGTCCTTACGATGTATGGAATTCATTTCTACATACTTTCTGTTTTCGGCCAATTTCAAAAGATCAATGCTGACTCGCTCGATTTTTTCCTGCTGGTATTTTCAACCGTTCTTATTGCAGCTGGCGGAAATATCATAAATGATTATTTTGATGTCAAGGCAGATAGAATCAACAAGCCTGAAAAGCTAATCATTACCAAACACATCAAACGTCGCTGGGCCATTGTCACGCATTGGAGCTTCAACGGAATTGCTTTTTTAATTGCCATTTACCTGAGCGCAAAATACCAAACGCTGTGGCTCGTATTCATTCATTTGCTTTCAATTAATTTACTTTGGTTTTATAGCATGCTTTTCAAACGGAAAGTACTGATAGGAAATCTCATGATAGCTGGACTAACAGGTCTCATTCCATTACTTGTACTTGTTTTTTTCAAAGTGAGTAATTGGTATAATCCGGGGTATTCGACATTTGATCCGACCAATGACCTCACGAACATAGATTATTCCATTGTGTACGGTTTGGCTGTCTTTGCTTTTATTCAGAATCTGGCAAGGGAAATCGTAAAAGATTGTCAAGATGTTAAAGGAGATGAGCTTATTTATGCAAAATCATTGCCCATGGTTTTGGGAGAACAAAAAAGTTTGCTTATTGTGAAAGTACTTCTGCTTGTATTCCCTCTGTTTTGCCTTTTATACGCTGTATTACAATTCAATAGTTTATCCAGCCTGGATTTTATGGACAGCCTGATAATTTGCATTCCATTTTTACTGATTGCGATTGCAAATACCTTAACGGTTGTTTTAATCTCCAAAACGAATGGGCTTAGACTGTTTACCTACAATCAACTCATCAAAGTAATTATGTTACTTGGAATCATTTCCACCTATTATTACGGATTTTTCATCCCATGAAGCTCATTCTAGGATCTACATCCCCAAGAAGGCAGGAATTGCTGCGTTCCATGGGGTTAGAATTTGAGATCAGAACTAAAGACACTGATGAGTCCTACCCTTCTGAATTGCCTGTGAATGAAATCGCTGCCTACCTGGCTAGAAAGAAAGCAGACGCATTATTGAACACATTAAGCCCCGGAGAATTCATCTTATGTGCAGATACTATTGTGGTTCTGGATAATCAAATCCTTGGCAAGCCAACTGACAAAAATGAGGCAGCAAACATGTTGAAAATGCTCTCCGGAAAGAAACATGAAGTGATTACAGGCGTGTGTTTACTTTCGTTGGAAAAAGAACGTGTGTTTTCGGTATCTACTCGCGTTACCTTCAGTGAATTGAGTCCGGAGCTCATAAATTATTACATTGAAAACTATCATCCTTTTGATAAGGCGGGCGGTTACGGTATACAAGAATGGATCGGATACGTTGCCGTAAGTCGAATTGAGGGCTCCTATTTTAATGTCGTTGGACTCCCAACGCATGAAACGCATCAGGCGATTCTGGAATTCAAATAAAAAAAGGTCACACTTCTGCGACCTTTTCGTAATTGATTAAATTAGTGTTGTTATTGGACTTTAAAGGTCACTCGACGGTTACGCGCCATCTTCAAATCTTCATCGTCTCCGTCCATATTCTCCTCATTCGGAATTGAGCTTCCTTGAGGAACTGAGATTAAACGATCCTCAGTAATCCCTTTATCAACAAGGTATTGGACCACCGCATTGGTTCTTTTATCAGCCATGTTCGAATACTCGGGTTTTTCGACTCCAACTTTATCTTCCTCAGCATCACTGTGACCTGAAACCTGCACCTTCATTTCTGGATTCGCCTTAAGTTGATCAGCAATAAAATCGAGCGTTTCTTTACCCACAGGCGTCAGATTGGTTTTACCAAACGCATAGAATGTCGCCTGGGCCTCAATCTTCTGATTAACCGTCATTTTATCGTTCAAAGGAATTGCTTTTTGATAAACCGTCGAGGAATATTCCGTAACTGCCTCCTTCATACATTCACACTTCTCGCCTGTGTTCAACATCACCACGGAGATGTTATCAATGTAATAGTACGCCGCAATGATCTGATCACTTTTCATATCCTTGGGCTTTTTGTTCGTCTCATAGTCAGTCTTGATCTTTTCTTCGTCAGCAAAATTTCCAATTGTAAGGAATTTTTCACCGCCTTCTGCTTCAAAATTTCCACACACCTGATACCAATTATAGGTTTGATTGATTTTCTTTTTATCGTTTTCAATTCCTAAAAAATGAAATGTCTCCACAAGGATTGGAACTTTATCACCAGTAGAGGCAGGTTTTTTAGAGAAATTTATTCCCAGGTTATTTGAAGCATATTTTGACGCTTCTGCAAGAGAAACATAAAACTTGATACAGTATTTCATTCCCTTTTTCAGCGGAGCATTCAATTTAGCCGTCAAATAGGTTCTCGGTTCTTTTTTACCATATGAAAAAGCAACAATGCCTGCATAATTGCTTCCCTCGTGAGCCTGCTCTTTACCGTAAATATTTTCAGGCGTGTTGATTTCTGGTGATTTACCCGATACAAAAAGATCAGCACGCGCCCCAGTTGGTGAGGTCCACCCTGTTGCACTCTCGATCATTCCACGTTTTTTGGCTTTCCCATCCGTAGATTCAAAACTTCCATTGGGCACAAGATTCTCTCCTTCCTGAGCATTCACAAGCGAACTTGAAAGGAAAAGAAGAGCTCCTAGTAAACTTTTATTGATAGCGTATTTCATAATTCTTAACGGTTTTAATGAAGGTTTTTACTTTTTCCGGGTCAATGTCCGGATACACACCATGACCCAAATTTACTATATGTCTTTTACTTGTGAACGAATTTAGCAGATTAACTGTCTGAAGCTGAACTTCCTTCTCTGAAGCATACAATGCACATGGATCAAGATTTCCCTGAATTGTCCTGCTTTCGCCAATTAACTTCCTTGTTTCAACGACGTCCATGTTCCAATCCAAACCAACTGTATTACAGTTCGTCTTCGCGATTTCATTAATCGAAGTAATTGCTCCTTTTGAGAAAACTGTCAATGGAACTTCATTGAGTGCATCTGCAATTTTCGCGATATATTTCAATCCGAATTCAGCATATTGTTGTGTCCCAAGGATTCCGGCCCAAGAGTCGAATAACTGTAACATGTGTGCACCTGCTTTTACTTGAGCTTTCATGTATCGGATGGTTACTTCTGTGATACGGCCAAGCAACTCATGTGCCAAAGTCGGATTTGTATACAGCAATTTACGTGATTCTGAGAAGGTTTTTGATCCCTTCCCTTCTACCATGTAACAAAATATGGTCCACGGAGCACCTGCAAATCCAATAAGGGGAACGCGGGCATTCAATTCTTTATTTGTTAGACGTATCGCCTCCAACACATACCCCAGACGATCTTCAACATCAATGTTCGCATCTGCAAATTTGAGTTGTTCCTCAGTACGAATGGTTTGTTCAAACCAAGGTCCTTTTTGTTCGATCATCTGATACTCCAATCCCATCGCTTCAGGGACAACCAAAATATCTGAAAAAATAATCGCAGCATCCACGTCGAGCAAATCAACCGGTTGAATCGTCACCTCAGCAGCACGTTCGGGAGTTTCTACGAGCTCCTTAAACCCTGAAAGCTTTGCCCTTACTGCTCGATATTCCGGGAGGATTCTTCCAGCCTGACGCATAAGCCACACCGGGTACCGTTCGATACTTTCACCGCGCGCCGCGCGTAGAATCAGGTCATTCTTTAAATTCATCCGTCGCAAAGATAGAATTATCTGAGGTAATCACCAATTAACAGGCGCCTCCCCATTATGTACTAGATAAGTATTGGCCTGAGAAAAATGACGGCAACCGAAAAAACCTCTGTGGGCAGATAGCGGAGAGGGATGAACGGACTTCAATACCTTATTTACCTGTGGATTCACAAATTGAGCTTTTTGTTGAGCTTTTGATCCCCACAACATATAAACCAGACCTTCTTTCTGACTACTTAATTTTTGAATGACAGCATCGGTAAATTGTTCCCAACCTTTGCCGGCATGGCTCTCTGGCATCCCCCCTTCAACGGTTAAAACGCTGTTTAAAAGCAACACCCCTTGTTCTGCCCAATGAATCAAACTGCCCGAAGTAGCCATGGGTTTACCAACGTCCGAAAAAAGTTCTTTAAAAATATTCTGTAAGCTCCTGGGCAGTGGATTAACCGTCTCCTCCACAGAAAAACAAAGACCATGCGCATGACCTTTTGTTGGATATGGATCCTGTCCTAAAATTACAACCTTTACCTTGTTGAAAGGACAAGAATTAAAGGCTCTAAAAATATGTTGGCCTTCAGGAAAAACAGAACCGGGTTTTGATGAATACTCTTTCTTAATAAATTCTACCAAGCGAATGAAATACTCTTTTTCAAATTCTTCCTTCAGGACATCCTTCCAGCTATCCTCCATTTTCACATCCATAAATCAAAGTTAACGATTCCATTGAGCGAAACCTGTTAATTTTGTACTATGAACACGTGGAAATATTGCTGTATACTGTTCTTGCTTATTTCATGTAGCGAAAAACCTGCCGAGCAAGTTAACCGTCCCTCAGAGGAACCGAGCGAAGATCTCTACAGTCTTGCAAAAAGACATGCTGAGGCAAGACTCGGAATTGGTCCTACAGAGAACTATGAACTGAAAATATACAAAAAGGACATGGATGGTGATGCTTTGGAAGATGCCATAATTACTGTCAACAGGTTGGAATTTGCAATGAATGAAGCGGCAAAGTCGACGAATCCAGCAAAACAAGCAGAAATAGGCTTCATGGGGAATTATAATTACATTTTTTATTACGATGCTGTCCTTGACAAAATTTCACCTGAGATTGTGGTTCCCTCCAGTCCGAATGCAGCTTTGAAAGTCACATTTGAACAAATCTCTTCCGACCGATATTTTGACCCTATCGTTGAATACCGAATATTAAATGCTGCATATAAAGATTTTTATGCCATTGTTGAGCATACTCCGCAGCATGTTTTTCAATGGAAGGTGTTTGAAGGATTGAACAAATCGCAGAAAGAAGCCTATTCCTTCAAATATGACAAAGGCACTATCTCGCCACGTAAAGACATCCTGGTTTATAAAGCAACCCTAAAGGATCCTGGAAAGGTTGAAGACATTTATCATTACAATCCCATCATTCTGCCAAGTGATGATCTGCTTTACAGATTTTTCTATTATCCAGCGGAAGGAAAATACCTTACTCAAAAATAGAGCTTGTGAGAATTAGAGCGAAGAACAACAAAGTGGAGTGAATCACTCTCCACTCTCACTCTGTTTTGCGACCTATTAAGGAGTTACAACTAAAAATTCCATCTCAATGTGGCAATGAAATTTCTTCCTGGTGCAGAAATATTTGAGGCAAAAACTCGATAGTTTCTGTCCAGAATGTTCTCACATGCAAGCTGTATGCTAATCAACTTATTGAATTGATATGTCGCTCTAGCGTTAATAGTATACCATGAAGGCATTCCTTGTGGCAAGGCAAAGGCTTGATTGTCTTCCCCAAAAGGGTTGTAGTCTGATATACGTTTCCATCCACTGTAATTAACAAAGAAATCCGATCTGAATTTACCTTCTGTGAGCTGAATTCCCAATTTCCCGAACGTAGGTGGAATATGATCCAATGGAATTGCAACCGAATCTGTCACAATTCTTGCGTATGTATAATTATAGGTTGCGTAGATCGTAACAAACTTATTTAGCTCTCCATTCAATGCAAGCTCCAGACCATACAAAAAAGCCTTATTAGCATTGGTTGTAGCTACTACCCTGCTCATAACACCTTCATACACAATTGAATCCTGACCATTGTAAGTGAAATTTTGAGTTGTAAGTGCATTTCGGTACAGTGTATAATAGCCAGTAGCTTGAACATTCAACCAATCTCCAAATCGATTAGATATTCCAATTTCCCCATTATACGTATATTCTGGTTTCAGATTCGTATTGGGAACATTGATCGTACCTGGAACAGATTCAAAGACTTTACTCAGGTCATCCACGTTGGGAGCGCGAAAGCCCGATGACAACATACACGTAATCCTGAAATCAGACACAGGCATATACACCAACCCAATATTACCGGTAAAAGCTGAATTTTGTTGCTTTGCCTCTTTAAAGGGAAACTTGAAAAACGTAGTATCCGTAAATTTTGCATTCAACCCAATTGCAGAAAATCGAAGACCATCATTTAGAATTAACCGATCTGAAATTTCAAGCGTATGTGTCACATAGGCTGCGAGAGAATTCATTTGTGCCCCTCCAGAAGCATATCGCGTATCAAGTGGAGTTTGATCGCCTGTCTCTATATTTTCGGTAAAGGCAGTCGATTCAACCTTGTTGTACCATCCCTCCAATCCATACCTCAACTCATTTTTTCCCAACTTTTTAGCTAAATCAAAATTCACAGAAAAAATATCAAGGTTTTCAAATCGGTTGTTACGCCCAGGATTATTGTATTTTCTATCCTTTCGGCTCTCTTCAATCTTCTGGTAAGCCAAAATAAGTCGAGCATTATCATATAGAACTTTCTTGTTCGAAAGTTGAAGCGTGTAGGATGCTAATAAGCGTTCTTGGGGACCGTAGTTCCACTCCGCAAACTTTGGCAAGCCTCCGGAAACTTGAGTCAAGCGATCATATCTCGGCACATCTGACGATGTAGAATATTGAACGTTAAGCGTATGCTTCACATATTCATTTTGTTTAAATAGAAATTTCTGAAGAAAATCAGTCTGTAAATAACCTGAACCCACCTGAAGGTTTGTGTCCACATTCTTTACAATTTTATCCTTTCCATCTTCACGAACTACATACCACGGCCTCGAGCCAAAATTGCCAACAAATGGCTCTCTGTTTGCCCCTTGTCGCAAATCCCCATAATCAGAATAGGTTATGGATGTCAACGAACCAAAACGTTTCTTAGCCAATGATACATTCGCATTTGACGAATAACCTGATACAGCGGACATATAACGCATATACTGACCAACCTTCACTTTAAGCTTATCGTCTTTGGACAGGACCGGATCTTTGGTTGTAAAGGACATTACACCACCCAATGCGTCCGAACCGTACACCACTGATCCAGGTCCATAGACGACCTCTACCCTGTCCATAATAGCATTGTCAAGGGTAATGATATTTTGAAGGTGGCCTCCCCTGTAAATTGCATTGTTCATGCGAACCCCATCAATAACCATTAAAACCCGATTGGCTTCAAAGCCACGAATAATGGGACTCCCTCCACCAAGTTGGCTTTTTTGCACCATTACATTGCCGGTTGATGCCAAAACATCGGCTGTCGAGGACTGATTTATTTCTTGAATCTCGGAAGACCGTATGACCTGTATCTTCTGCGCAACGTCTTTTCGCTTCTCTTCGAATTTACTTGCTGAAACTACGATTTCATCAATAGAATTGACATTTTCTTTTAAGAAAAGTTTTCCTCCCATTTTTTGAAGCTGTTCCAAAGTCATATATATTTCTGAGTATAAAGGATGTTTAAAAACGAGTTGCTCATCCAAACTAACAGAAGTAAGGACTATCTCCCCATTCACGTCAGAAACTGCAAGCAAAGAATTGTCTGATAGCTTCAAAACACTTACTCCTTCTATCGCCTGCCACGTATTTTGATTGATCACAAGGACCTTTTGTGCGCTCGTCCCAGTATATATAATGAGACAAAGCACAAATAAAATTAATGATTTCATGCTGTTATGATTAAGTTAATAAACTGTAATTCAAGTAATTGTTTTAACTTGAAAATACTCAAATTAACCTAATATGTTGGGTGGAGGCGTTTCTTTTTCCAAAAAAACAAAAGAAAAACTGGAGACGTCACAAAAGAAATCCTTCGACGGCGATTTCAAGCAAATTCCATTTAGTAGAATCTCACAAGAATCCAGCACTGCCGGTGTTTTCAATAGTTTAATACAATAGTAAAGGGGAGTTTGATGATGTTCAGATCCTAAATCATTGGCCGTCATTTGTCCAAGGGATGCAAATAAAGTTCTTTCCTGAATGTCATCTATGCACTGAACGATTAATTGATCTTCTGAATCACCCGATGTTCGGACTACGTCATATAACCTCCCATTTCTCTCAAACTCGTTTGATTTGATCCATCGAAGCATTTTAAATTCCCTTTTACTGAAGGTGAAAATGTGAAGCTTTTCAGAGGAAAGTCCACTTTTTATCGCACTTTTAATTTCTTTGCGAATCTCTCTTCTTGATAGCTCAAACCAAGTGGCAACACCCACAATTTGAATCAAAAGCACCACAAAAAGCAACCCCGAAAGTGTTCTTCGCATACTCAAATGTATAAATTTGATCTCAAAATCCAGCAGATGCCGCAAAAGTTCCAATTCAAGAAAACCTTTCGTTACGAATGCCATGGCAATCAAAATTCTCCTCTTTTACTTTACGTTTTGCATGGATACGGACAACTAGCCCCCTTTTTCATCAGAAAGTTCTTCACTTTGGAAAACACGTTTATTGTTGCTCCGGAAGGGATGCATCGTTTTTACCTAAACGGAACAAGCGGTCGCGTTGGAGCGTCATGGATGACAAAAGAAGAACGCGAGGATTGAATGCCTTAAACAAGCAAATTCGTTCGTTAGGAAATTTTGAAAAGTGCATGATTCTAGGATTTTCTCAAGGTGGAGCAACAGCAGCAAGATGGTTTAACTCTACGGAAATGGATGCAGATCATTTGATAATGTGGTCAAGTATTTTTCCACCAGACCTTGAAAAAGAAAAATTTATCCATCCTAATGGAAAACGGAATTTTTTCGTCATTGGAACGAACGACGAATATTTCAACGAAGACGCTTATAATGAGGCAGTTTTATTTTATTCACACTTAGATTTCGAAGTAAAAACATTTACTGGCGAACACAACATTCATTCGGAAACACTTCTTTCAATTCTTTCGGAAATCCAATAAATTCATTTTTTATTGGCACAATTTGTGATATTTGCAGCGAAAATCAAATAAAATGAGAATTCTACTAACCTTCGTTCTGCTTGTCTCTCTTCCTGTTTTTGGTCAAGACACAAAGGCTCAAGCCGTTCTGGATAAGCTATCCAGTAAAATGAAAAGTCAAAAATCGTTTTACATTGAATTCAGTGCCAACATTAAAAATACCGGCTCTGGAACAAACGAATCTGAAACTGGTAAAGGATGGGTAAAAGGTGATAAATACTATGCTTCATATGGCGACAACACGATTATTTCGAATGGAATCAAAACATGGACCGTTGTCAAGGATGATAAGAGTGTGTATGAAACAGATGCGAATGAGGATGATGGTGAATCAATGAATCCTAAAAAATTAATGACTATTTGGGAGAGTGGATTCAAAAATAAATACGAGAAAGAAGATAAATTGAACAATGAAGCTGTACATGTCATTGACCTTTATCCAAAAAATCCCGGAAAAGTTGATTATCATACGATTGTGCTCTACATTTCGAAAGCAACCAACGAATTGAAAAAAGCTGTGATGAAAGCCAAAGACGGAACTGTGATGACCTATTCACTTACAAAATTCACATCAAACGCTCCAGTTGAGGACACAAAATTTGTGTTTGACATAAAAAAATACCCTGGGTATACTCTAGTAAAAGATTAATTAAAATCTATCAGAAAGAAACCGGTCGAACGATCGGTTTTTTTATGCTCAATAAGTTAGCAATTCACTTATCGCTTGCTGAAGTCTAGCTTTCGGTAAAAACTGTTCCTCAAGAGAAACT
>JAJTDX010000058.1 GCA_021298235.1 Cryomorphaceae bacterium
ACTTCCGTTCGCTGTTGTACTCCATGTAAATGTTGTTCCTGCTACGTTACTTGTCAGGTTAACACCTACTGATGCACCAGAACAGATCGTTTGAGGATTTGGTGTCGCTGTGATTACCGGAATTGGATTAACCGTAACCGGAACGTCGATTGGAGTTCCTTGACAACCTCCGGCAGTTGGGGTAACAGTATAATTTAAAGTTACCGGTGACGTTGAGGTATTGGTTAAAACATCCGTAATTGTTGCTCCAGTACCACCGGCAGTTGTTTCACCTGTTATGTTGGCATCTGCAGGTGTTGACCACGCAAAAGTTGTGCCTACAACACTACTTGTTAAAGTTACACCTGTTGCACTTCCTGAACAGATTGTTTGGGGATTAGGAGCAGCCGTTGCTACCGGTATTGCATTCACATTCACAATAACCTGATCGCTTCTCGAACATTGGGCATCCGTCACGGTCATTGTGAGTGTCACTGCCCCCGAAGAACCGGGATCAGGAGTAAAAGTTGGAGTGAGCGTATTAGCATTGGTCAAAGAACCAGAGCTCGCAGTCCAAGCGACCGTTACGGAACCAGACGTACCAGTATAAGAACCAGTTAGCGAAGCAGTACCGGTATTACAAATGGTCTGGTCTGTTCCGGCATTTGGAACAATCAAACAACAATATATACCGGCTGTCAAGACATCCGGGGCATCCGCCACACAGCCAATACTGGTCCAATTGCCTATTTCACCATCAGAATAAGTCTTTATACTTACACTGCAATCCGGATTCGTAGCACAATTGGTGGTGGCTGTTAAACTAAAACATACTTGCCATGAAAGTCCACTGAGTGATGCCTCACAATCCCCCATTGACACAACCATCCCGCACATCCCGTTTCCATCACCCCATGAGTTGTCAGGGTCACCGTTGGTTGAAAAATACCACCCCCCTGGCAAGTTCGCGCCTGTCGAGTTAAGCTGAACAGAGTTAGCGGCATACCAATCCCAGCTTCCGGCGCAAAAGGAACCGGCTTGATTTGAAGAACTTGGAGTTCCTGTAGTATTCGTAAAAGTTAACGAAGATGTTAATGGCAAACCTGAAGCGTTGAAGGATGATGCGTCCCAACAGTCACCAAAGGTTGGAACAATTCCTTGCAGCCAGTTACAGTTTGTTTGAACATAATTAGGTATGGAATAGCAGAAATTCACTACTTCTCCAGGATTGTATGGACCTCCCACAGGTGTTGTTGGGTCAGAAGAGCTAGACTCAACAAGGCTTCCTGTTAGGTTACACGCCGAAGCATCAGCTTGTGGAGTCACACAGAGTGTGAAATTACCCGTTTGACCTGCAGGTGCGGAAACACCTATCAATATCGTTGTGCCATTTGAAGGAACGGCCATGTTGCCTGACACCGAACCTGCGGCACCCGTGTAGCATTCACTGGCATCATCATAAATGGTGTAGGTTGCACAATCTGAAGTACTGTAAACTGCGAAAGTTGGGTTCGTGGTTGTGCTTGTTATATCCACTTGTAAAGTTGCCGTTCCAACAGGCGGAACAATCGAATACCAAATGGTTGGATTGGGTAAATCATAACAGTTGTTTCCGGGGAAATCAGGACCAGCTGTTTGATCAGCATCGTTACAGTTCGTAGGCATACACACCTGAGTACCAAGGGCTCCCGGAGTAATAGGAATCGGACTCGCACAAGAGGAGGTTGAACACGGTGCTTTATTCGCTGAGGGCTTGTATCCAAGAGGATATTGGGTAATGTCGTTTGTAATCGACAGCGTCTGAGGCATTTCCTTTTGAGCATAAACAGCCCGAAAAGAGACCAATAAAATCAGGAATAAAACAAGGTTTTTAAAAAATCTCATAAGTAGAATTTTGGATAAAATCTTTTTCAATCAGCTAAAATAATTCTTTTTAATTTGACATCAATCAGAAATACCATTTAATTGCTAAATAACTGAAATAAATGCAAGTATGTGTTGTTTTGAAATGCTTCAATGCAATTGATATCTTTGCAAAAAAACGTTTATGTTGAACTCCAGAAAAAATTACTTGCTGATTTGCACTTTGTTTGTTTTTTCGGGAATTGCAGCTCTGATTTATCAGGTTGTATGGTTTAAGCAACTGGCCTATTTTATTGGAAGTACGAGTTACTCTCAATCAGTTGTGCTTGCCACATACATGGGCGGACTTGCACTTGGCGCGTGGTTTTGGGGAAGAAGATCAGACACAAATAAAAACAACCTTCTCTTATTTGCTTTTTTAGAAATCTTATTAGCCGCTTATTGTTTTTTTTACGCTCCTATTTTTAGTTTAGTAGAACAGGTATTTACCGGATTCGTCTCGACAAATGATTGGTCTAGTGACAGCGGAATCGTGTTGCTTTTAAAGTTCCTGGTAAGTGGAGCAACTATTTTAGTTCCAACCTTTCTTATGGGAGGAACCCTTCCGGTACTGGTAAAATTCCTAAGTAATTCCACAAGCGACGTAGGCAAAAACGTTTCGGTTCTTTACTTCATTAACAGTTTAGGAGCTGTTCTCGGCACTATTCTCGCAGGTTTTTACCTGATTCAGAACTTCGGGCTCTCGAAAACGACATTCTTTGCTGCCGGAGTAGAACTCTTTATAGGATTGATAAGTTTATTCCTTGCATTCAAATCCCCAACAAAAGAGGTTGACCGGGTCGAACATACAATACCGGATAAGGACCAAAAACCTGAATTAAGCAACAAAGAATCAAAAGTTGCGCTAAGAATAGCGGCGTTAACTGGTTTTTGCGCTATGGTTTATGAAGTTGTTTGGCTTAGATTACTAATTCCCGTACTCAGTTCGTCGACCTATTCCTTCTCCATTATTCTTGCGGCCTTTATTACAGGTATTACTATCGGAAGTTACCTAACTTACAAGTATCGTGAACGCATCTTAAAACCTTTAAGAGCAGTGGGATTCGTGCAATTTGCGATTGCCATTTCTGTCCTTTTGACACTTCCATTTTACGAGAGGTTGCCATACACCATCTGGACGATGGTTAGTTCGTCGATCGGAGACGTTCCAGGCTACACATACTATCTTACCGTACAGTTTATTATGGTTTTTTTAGTATTGGTTATCCCGACCATTTTTATGGGAATGACACTTCCACTCTTGAGCAGGGTAACCGTGAAAAGTATAGGAAAATCCGGGAATTCAGTCGGAAACATTTTTGCTTTAAATACACTTGGAACCGTAGCCGGATCATTGTTAGGCGGATTGGTCATGATTCCTTTATTTGGAATTTTTAATACACTTGTCATAACCATTATAATCAATGTCTTGTTAGCCACGAATGTATTCGTGTTGAAAGACATGCTTAAAAGACCTCAGCAAATTTTTCTGGCATGCGTACTTGCTTTATCCGGGATCATCTTCTTTACAAATGTGAGCACCAAATCCTGGGCCTACTCTATCATGCTGTCTCAGGTTCCGAGAAGTATTAATCGCAGCTCTCCTCCAAATACTTACAATGAATTTGTTCAAAAACTACAAGAAAACGACACCATTCTGTATTACAAAGAAGGAGTTGGAGGCACAATTATCGTTGGAAGAAACCGAGATCAAATTTATCTTTCAACCAATGGCAAGGGAGATGCAAATTCAGTAACTGACTTGAGAACACAAGTTTCTTTGGGACAAACACCTGTGATCCTTCATCCCAATGCAGAACGAGTTTTTGTCATTGGATATGGTGCAGGTACTACCATAGGAAATGTTCTTACCCATCCAAATGTTAAACACGCAGAAGTCGCCGAGATCTCCGAAGAGGTTGTTGAAGCATCTGTTCATTTTAACTCGATCAATGAACAACCTCTCACGAAGAAAAATTTAAACGTAATTAAAGACGATGGCGTTGCAGCTTTAAGGCTTTCAAAGAACAAATACGATGTTATTATCAGTCAACCTTCCAATCCATGGTCGGCAGGCGTGGGCAATTTGTTCACTAAAGAATTCTTCGGTGACTGTAAGAAAAAATTGAATAAAGGTGGATATGTTGCTCAATGGTTCAGCTACTATGAAATGAATGATAAAAGCCTCAAGTTAATACTAAGGACAGCTCTCGAAGAATTTTCTCATGTCAGCTTATGGCACATTGGGAAATCCGACATTTTACTACTTTGTTCTGAAGCCCCTTTCAATTTTGATTTGAAAAAGATCGAACATAATTACAATCTCGTGAAGGAGAAACTTGAAAAGATCAATATTTACACATTCAGCTCATTCTTGTCTCAACAACTGATTTCATCTACGGAAGGTCTCCGAGCATATGTTGGATCAGGAGAGATAAATACCGAGGATCATCCGCTGCTAGAGCTATGGGCGCCACAAGCCTTCTACTACAACTCTGAACCTCGGGGTTTTATCGTTTTGGACGAGCGAAAGCACTTTTCTACGAGCAACCTTTTACTCAAGAAGTATATGGACAATAAAGGTGGAATGAGTAAAGATGAAATTCTTCAAACCGGACTATTTCAATCCCTTGGAGGTTGTAAGGAGCTTGCATTTTACATGGCCGATCTTAACCCGGAAATCTATCTCATGTGGGCACAAAAAGCAATGCAAATGGGCGATCAGAAAGCTGCCATGGAATTTGTGGAGCTTGCCAAGAAAAAGGGATCCGTTAAACCCGCTGAAATTGCCCGTCAGAAAGCTGAAATACTTGGTTCAAAAGGTGATTTTAGATCCGCATTAACTGAAATAAACAATGCCATAATATCGAATCCTGAAATTGCTCAATTGCATTATCAAAAAGGAACGTTCCACCTTTCTTTGAACGAACTGGATCAGGCGGCTCAGGCACTTGAAAAGTCGATTGAACTTGACCCCTACTTGATAGATGCCTACAATAATTTGGCTACGGTAAGAGGAAAACAACAGAATTACACAGCAGTTATTCAAATACTGGACAAAGCGGTTATCATTTCTGATAAAAATGCCAAGGTCTTTTTTAATCGAGGATACGCCAAAGGATTCATGAGTAATTTTCAAGGGGCAGTGGATGATTTTTCAAAAGCTCTTGCGATCGATCCTCTGTACGGACAAGCATTGGTTTTAAGGGGTCGGGCTTATATCTCTCTGGGCAAGAAATCAGAGGCTTGTAGCGATTTCACAAAAGCAAAAGCCATGAATGTAGCAGGAGCAATGGAATCTATCAATCAGTTCTGTAACTAAGCTATTCCATGCAATCACAGGGTGGGTCCAGATGGATATCTACCCATGGCAAGCGCGCTTTCAAGGACTTCTGAAATGAAGGCGAGTAACGATTACCCTGCAGATCAAGAACCTTTAATGAGTTCAATTCAGAAATTCCATCCGGAAAAGTAACAATAGGCGTTGACCAAAGATCTAAAGTCTCCAGTCTGTCAACATACTTTATACAATCTGGAAGTTCAGTGAAGTTGTTTCTGTTCAGAATCAGAGTTTTCAGATGCGTTAAACGACAGATCTGAATTGGGAAAACATCGAATTTATTTTTGGAAAGGTCAAGGTATTCGAGACTATCTAGTGAAACGATCTCATCAGAAAGGGATGACAATTGATTTTTTGACAGGTCGAGCGCACGCAAGTTTTTAAACTTTCCAAGTCCCGCAGGCAAGTCCGTTCGTTTTTCTTTGGTAAAAGAAAGTGCGTAAATTGTGTCAGGCGAAGCATTAACTACTTGCTCCCACGCAAAAAACGTGTAGTTTTCCTGAGAATTTAGGAAGCTAAACCAAAGGCAAATCAAAGAAAGTACGAACGTTTTGTTCATCGCTTTTTAACTGTTTTACTAAATCATCTAAAGATGGAAACTTCTGTTCATCGCGAATTCTGGCAATAAACTCCACCACGATAGTAGCTCCATAAATATCCGAATTAAAATCGAACAAATGCACCTCCAAATGAGTCGATTGTTCGTCAGATACCGTCGGACGGTTACCAATGTTTATCATTCCCCGGTATTCTTTTTTGTCCAACCAACAACGAACACCATACACACCTTTGGCGGGAATGATTTTACAAGGATCCGTTACAGAAAGATTCGCCGTTGGATAGCCTATCGTCCTCCCCAACTGTTTTCCTTTGGTCACTACTCCCTGTATTGAAAATGGTTCGCCCAAAAATTTGGAAGCTGTAAGAATATCCCCTTTCAACAAAGCGGTACGAACCCGCGTAGAACTGACATTCACCTCATCTATTTCCCATGCAGGGATTTCGACCACTTCAAAATTGAATTCTTTTGAAACGTTTTTAAGAAAATCTATGTTTCCCTCACGCTTGTTACCAAATTGATGGTCATAGCCGATCACTAACTTTCTTACATTGAGCTTAGCATAAAGTATTTCCTTGACAAAATCAATTGCACTTAACCTGCTAAATTCAAAATCAAATGGATAAATGATGAGATTCTGTAAACCCATGCGTTCGAGCTTACCTATTTTTTCATCTAATGTCTGGAGCAATTTAAGTCCGTGCGAATCTGGATTCAACACCATTCTTGGATGAGGATCAAACGTGAGCAAAACTGATTCACCTCCAATTAGCTCAGCTTCTTTATTTAAATGATCAATAATTTTCTGATGACCTATATGAACTCCGTCAAACGTCCCTATTGTCAGCACGGGTTGAGGAATTTGCAGGCCTTCCATGCCGAAATGAATCTTCATTGCCATTCAGTGTTTTCTCATAAACGAAGTAGGTCAGAACAGTCCTTCTACCTCAACAAAGTTATATTTCCATGTCCAGAGAGCTCTTTTCCATTAACACCAACAGCCCTATATTTATAGAAGTAGACACCATCATCAGCATCCTTTCCGGAAATTTTTCCATCCCAGTTGCCATTAACATCGAGGATTTCTGCAACAAAATTACCCCAGCGATTAATGATTGTAACTTCCAGCTCGGAAACGTAAGCAGTCTCAATAAAAAACACATCATTTGCCGCATCACCGTTTGGCGTAAAAACATTCGGAATATGCAGAATTGGGTCAGGGAACGGGATAACTACAATCTCAAGAGTGCTGGAATCCTGGCAATAGCCATTGTCAGCAATCAAATAAACCCCATATGTACCAGGTTGATCATAAATCATAGTTTGACCAGAAAGATCCGTGGCTGTGGTTGAGAAACCATTTCCGAAAATCCATAAGTAATCTGTTGCATTTGTGGAGGAATTTGTAAACTCCACGGACAAACCTGGATAACCGGTAAGACTGTCTGCTGTAAAAGAGGATGTTGGTGGAGTAACGAGTGTAACACTCACTTCATCGGTATTGGTGCACCCTTCCGCATCTGTGCCTGTCACCGTATATTGTGTGGATGCTGCTGGAACAAAACTTTGGCCATTAACAACACCATTGTCCCAGCTGTATGTGGTTCCATTGGAAGCAGACAGCGTGACACTCTCCCCTGTACACAAGGTTAGATCTGAGCCAGCATTGATGTTCGGCAATGGATTGACAGTCACAGTTACTGTTTCGGTGTTGTTGCAAACTGACGCAAAGTTAATGTCGTCAATACCAAAATCATTTCCTCCAAGTGAGGTATTCTGATTCACAATACAAATTGTAGCCGAAGTAGCACTTCCGGAATTCCATGTGGTATAGAATTCATCCCATTGTCCTGTGGATAGTGGTGCATTAAATACGTCACCAACCACAACACCATTAATACTGAATTGAAGCTGGGCCGGTGAACCTATCGCCAACGTACTTACCCATGTAGAAAAAATATAGTCGGTATTTGGTTGAACTGTAATTGTCTGGCACCAAACAGAAGTTCCCGGAGTAGATGAACCATTCACCACCATGAAGTTACCTGAACCCGACGTATGATCGAAACCTGTGAAGCCCGGATGCGTGCTATTAGCGTTGTTGGTAACAAAATAAGTGCCTTCCGGCTGAGTGTTCCCACTCAAGATGTAACCGCTTGAAAAATCAACTGCACCTGATGAAAAATCTCCATTAGTCACAGTATTGGAGCTTATAATGTAACCTGTAACATTATAAGAGGTCGTAACATTTGGACAAAAATTCTGAGTTGCAGAAGAAGAATCTAAGATCGCGGCATTCGGCGCCCAAGCATAAAAATCAGCACCACTTACAGTGATATTTGTACACTCACCTGCACAAATTTCTTGATCACCCGTAAATACCAACGTAGGAGAAGGGTTTATTGTAACTGTTACGGCATCCACATCAGTGCATCCTCCATCTACTACATTTGTTACGGTTAAGGTATAAGTAGTTGTAATCGGAGTAGCTCCTGAATTGACTGCAGTGACCGTTGGTTGAGCTAAAGTTGGATCACTCAATCCCGTTGAGGGTGACCAGGAATAAGTCAACCCGGCTGTTGGAGTCGGACCAATCGTAGGTGTAAATCCGGTACAGTAGCTTAAATCTCCACCTGCATCAGCCACGGCCGTACAACAGGAGGACACAAAATTTGTGGTAGCCGTATTGGTACAAACAACCGTTCCGTATGAAATCGTTGCAGTGAGTGTAAAATCAAAAGAGTCGTTCGATAGCCCTGTCATAGCAGGTGTTAGAGAAGAAGTTGCTCCCGGAATTGTAACAGTGGGACTAGAAGTCCATAAGTAACTCACGTTTGCATTTATGTTAATTGGTGTCGTGAAGTTGCCCGTTAGCGGAACCTGGAAAATGGATGCCGTTCCCGCAGAGCAGGAGTTATCATTGATGTTTGAGTTGATAGCTCCCGAATTGTAATTGACTGTAGTAGGTGAGCCACAAACCGAAGCTAAATTTGAAAAAGTAATGGTCGCATTGGTCAAAGCCCCCACATCCGCTCCGATACAATCATAAATCTGAACCCTCCAGTCACCTTCAGTGGCACTGCAACCATAGAGTGACGACCAGTTGATGGTAACATTGTCCCCATAACTAGATGAATAACCTGAGTATGTTCCTGATAAAGGCGCGGTGAATGAACATGGATTGATATTACCGACCAGGTTCGTAGTAAAACAAAGATCTGAGATATTGTTCCCGCTGTTACAACAACATCCATTTGAAGCGTTTATCAGCTGAGGATGTGGCATCAACGGGATTGTGGGGCTACCACAGGATGCAGGTCCAACCAGGTAAAATCCGAGGTCAGAGACGTACGTATGGTTGGCATCAAAACACACTGTTATTTGTGTTGCCGGTGTCACCAAAGAAGCTGCAGGAGGCGGGTTGTAATAGGTGAAATTACCATTGACATTGACCGATCCTGAAAGATTGGTTGCATCGCAAAGCTGAGGGGTATTGGAAGCGGTAACATCACTGTTCATATTCCACACCCAGGCAATGTAACAGCCAACTAGGTTGCTTGACGCATCAAAGATCTGAACCTGATATCCATCACTTGGAAGGTTGCTAATTATTGAACTTGCACCAGTCTGAGTTGTGTATGCTGCCCATGAAAATGTGTTTTGATCATGGTAATACCAGGTAAAGGTAAATGGGCCGGTACCTGAAGGCGCATTAGCAGTTAAAGATGCTGTATTGTTGGTCAGACCATCCGCACACCAAATGTAGATGGGGTCATTTGTTGCACCGCTTGTGTAACTAGTCGTTGCACTGCCTGAATTTCCATTGGGTGTAATCTGACCAATAGAACTAAGAGAAAGCGACAAAGCAATTAAAAACGTGACTTGTTTTATCATGACAAACTAGTTTTTCTGGATGTTCAGTTTCTTAATTCGTTCTTCGACAAGCGCAATTTGTTTCTGGTAATTTGCTTTGTCTTGACCTTGGGAATATTCTGATTTTGACTTGAGCACAGACAACATTTCTGTAGCCTGAACCAAATCCATTTCATCAATGGTTATGACTTTCTGGGTAGGAACGGGTTTCTCCTTAACTACCTCTACACCTTGAGCCGGATAAATCCTAATGCCATTATCGAGTATTTGTGATTCTTGCACCTGGGCTTTTGTATCAAAAGAACAGAATAGAACAGAAGCTGTAGTAAAAGCGCAAACAATAAGTTTCATACGTTATTTTAGTGATTACATGCAAAGATAATTACAAATAACCCTTTCGTTGTCAAACTTCTTCCCATTATTTTAAACTTCTGACATTTTTCGAACGTTCTATTAATAAAGTCTAAAATTCACGTGAACTGTTGATAGTGACTATTCAAAGTGGTATTTTTGCTGCATAATTATATTTATTTATAATTAATCTAAATAAAAGAATTATGATTCAGGTCACAGAAAATGCCAAAAAACAGGCACTCAGACTGATGGAAGACGAGGGAAAAACCGGATATTTTATCAGGGTTGGTGTTGAGGGCGGTGGGTGCTCAGGACTCATGTATCAGCTTACCTTCGACAACGTTGAAGGAGAGGGCGACAAGGCTTTTGAGGACAATGGAATAAAAGTAGTTGTTGACAAAAAGAGTTTTTTATACTTGGTTGGGACTACCCTGGATTTTTCAGGGGGTCTAAACGGGAAAGGGTTCGTATTCAATAATCCAAATGCAGGCAGGACCTGCGGATGCGGAGAATCATTTTCATTGTAATACTGCCGTCATGGGATATACCGAAGATCAATTAGCGAAGGACCTGGAAAACCAGGAATACAAATATGGCTTCGTCAGCAACATTGAAACGGACAAAATTCCGAAGGGCTTGAACGAGGAGATCATCCGGTTAATTTCCAGTAAGAAAAATGAACCTGATTGGCTTCTTGAATACCGTTTGAAAGCCTTTAAAATTTGGCAAAACATGACAGAACCAGAATGGGCCCACGTTCATTATGAAAAACCTGATTTTCAAGAAATCACGTATTACGCCGCACCGAAAAAAGCAAAAAAATATGAATCATGGGATGAGGTAGATCCTGAATTGAAGGAAACTATGTCCAAGCTTGGAATCTCTCTTGATGAGCAGCAAAGACTCACAGGTGTAGCAGTAGATTTCGTCATAGACTCCGTTTCTGTTGGAACTTCATTCAAGGAAAAGTTGAAAGAGCTTGGAATCATATTCTGTTCGTTTTCTGAAGCTGTTCAAGAGCATCCGGAGCTGGTTCAAAAACATATGGGAACAGTGGTTCCTTCGACCGATAATTTTTATGCTGCACTAAATTCTGCGGTCTTTACGGACGGATCCTTTTGTTACATCCCAAAAGGAGTGCGCTGTCCAATGGAGCTTTCTACCTATTTCCGAATCAATGAGGGTGGTACCGGGCAGTTTGAGCGCACACTTGTCGTGGCTGATGAGGGAGCGTACGTTTCTTACCTTGAAGGGTGTACCGCCCCTCAGCGAGATGAAAATCAATTACACGCTGCGGTGGTTGAGTTGATTGCGCTTGATAATGCCGAGATAAAATACTCCACGGTTCAGAATTGGTATCCTGGCGATAAAGAAGGTAAGGGAGGCGTATTCAACTTTGTAACGAAAAGAGGGATGTGTGAACGGAATTCAAAAATCTCATGGACACAAGTTGAAACCGGTTCAGCTGTGACGTGGAAATACCCCTCCTGCATTCTAAAGGGGGACCATTCGACAGGAGAATTTTATTCGGTGGCAGTAACCAATAATTTTCAACAAGCCGATACGGGAACAAAAATGGTTCACCTCGGAAAAAACACAAAAAGCACCATCATTTCCAAAGGAATTTCCGCAGGCCGGTCTCAGAATTCATACAGAGGATTGGTACAAATTCACAAGAATGCACACAATGCAAGGAATTTTTCTCAATGCGACTCACTTTTGATGACGGATACGTGTGGTGCCCATACGTTTCCATACATTGAGTGCAAAAACAGTTCTGCTAAAATAGAGCATGAAGCCACCACCTCGAAGATTGGTGAAGATCAAATTTTCTACTGTCTGCAGCGAGGTATAAGTGAAGAAAAAGCAATCAGCCTAATTGTAAACGGATACTGTAAAGAGGTATTGAATCAGCTGCCTATGGAATTTGCTGTGGAAGCGCAAAAGTTGCTGGCGATCTCGCTGGAAGGTTCTGTAGGATAAGTGGAAATAGAATTCAAACTAGAAAATTGATAACGAATCGACGATATGATTAAAATAGAAAATTTACACGCGTCTATTGAAGGGAAAGAGATCTTGAAAGGCCTCAGCCTGGAGGTGAAAGCTGGCGAGGTTCATGCAATCATGGGACCCAATGGTGCGGGAAAAAGCACACTTGCCTCTGTGTTGGCTGGCCGGGAGGAGTATGAAATTACCGATGGGTCCATACTGTTTGATGGAAAAGATCTAATGGAGCTTTCTACGGAGGACCGTGCACGCGAGGGCTTGTTCCTTGCATTTCAATACCCAGTGGAGATCCCTGGAGTGTCAAATGTCAATTTTTTGAGAACTGCACTGAATGAAATTCGGGAATACCAAGGAAAAGAACCAATCAGTGCGAAAGATTTCATGTCTCTTGTTCGCGAGCGCTCTGCTATCGTTGAACTCGATTCCAAACTAGCCTCTCGCTCCGTGAATGAGGGATTTTCAGGAGGTGAAAAGAAACGTAATGAAATCTTTCAGATGGCGATGCTAGAACCAAAGCTCGCTATTCTCGACGAGACAGACTCAGGACTGGATATTGACGCACTTAGGATTGTAGCAAACGGCGTAAATAAATTAAAATCACCGTCCAATGCAACGATCGTTATAACCCATTATCAAAGACTTCTTGATTATATTGTTCCTGATTTCGTGCATGTACTGTACAATGGTAAAATTGTAAAAACAGGCACTAAAGAGCTGGCACTCGAGCTGGAAGAAAAAGGATACGACTGGATTAAAGCAGAAGTCGAACACGCGTGATTTTGTAAACAATACCATGGAAACGTTGACTAAAAAATTAGACGCTTTTAGCGAGCGACTTACTGAAACTAAAGTAGCTTTCCCTAGGGAGGCCCTTGAGAAATCTAAAGCCGTTTTGTCTAGCTCAGATTTTCCAACCACCAGAGACGAAGCATGGAAATATACACGGGTTGCCAAAATTGCCGGAATCCAAGGAACTGATAAGCAATACAGTTTTTCCGAAGATCAGCTCAAACAGTTCATCATCAGCGAAAAGCACTTTAACGTCATTCTTGTAAATGGTATGCCTCAGGGCTTTTTTAGTTCTGAACTTCCGATGGATGGAATCTCAATTCATCCGCTTTCAGCATGCTCTGAAAAAGAGCTGACATCGTCCTTAACGGAGTTTAATCTGAATACTATTTTTGACCACCTCAATACACTTTATTGCACGGACGGAATTCGTATAAAGGCAGAAAAAAATGCATGTCCTCCTCCTATCGCTCTTATTCACGTCTGCACGGGAGATCAAACCATTCATCATTCACGGATAATTATTGAGCAGGAACCAAACAGCAAGCTAGAAGTGTTGCAATATTTCACTTCATTCAATGCTTCAGGCAGTTATCTAAACAATGTAACTTCAATTTCTTTAGATCGCGACGCACAACTGGAGCTTTACAAGATAGAACATTCACTTGGAAGCAACATGCTCATCTCCAATGAGGTTAGCAGACAAGCAACCAACAGCAGTCTAACAATACATACCCACACACTTGATTGCGGTTTTGTGCGTAACAGTTGTGAGCTTCAAGTCAACGGTGAACATGCAGAAACGAATATTTTCGGCACATATTTACTAAAAGAACAGGAACATGTAGATAACCACACCTGCATCGACCATCGAGTAGCACATTGCCTATCGAACGAGACCTATAAAGGGGTTATTGGGGATAAAGCTACGGCTGTTTTTAATGGCAAAGTATTCGTTCGTGAGAATGCGCAAAAAATAAATGCATTTCAGTCTAATGCGAACATTTTGACGAGTCCGGACGCAACGGTTAATTCAAAACCTGAGCTGGAAATCTATGCGGACGATGTAAAGTGTTCTCATGGTTCCACTACGGGACAACTCGATGACGAAGCCTTGTTTTACCTTAGAGCCCGTGGGCTCTCTGAGAAATCAGCTAAGAACCTATTGATTGAAGCATTTTTGGGCGATGTGGTCAACGAGGTGAAGAATGATTCCGTTAACGCTTTGATAGAGGAAAAAATTCAGGCCTTCTTTGTAAAGGGCTAAGCAATTAGGCGTTGTAGAATCCTAAATCTTCGTCTTCAATTTCGCCTGCATCCTTAAGAAATAAGGCGATTTCACTCATGATTGCCGCTTTCTGAGGATCCTTTGGGGATGTATCTTCAAGGTATTCCTTCAAAAACAACTGGGCTTCGAGAATATGTCTCTCCTCAAATGGACCCTCCATCCCTTCGAGAATAGTTAGACAATCTAACGCTTCTAAAAATGAACCTTCTGTTGCTATTTCGACAAATTCAGGAAGGTAACCACTATAATTCAACTTACTGTTCCAAACAGTTGTCAATAATGCCTGGCGAACAGGTAAAAACTCCTCATCACGAAGGATTTCTATCATTTTCTCAGTCGCGGATGAATCATTGAGATCGTTGAGAACACTCAAGATTTGTTTGCCCTCTGCCTCTTGCTTGTGCATTAGCAATCTGGCCCCTCACTCTTCAATAATTGAAGACTCTTTGTGAATTTTGGGCCAGTTTGATTCTTCAGCTCCAGCATCAATGCCGAAAGTTTTTGCGCTTTTCGTGAACTTTTTTTCTCCACCAATCGATAGTTTGCCTCAAAGGTAAATAAATCAAGACAGTGCATAGAACCGATATGTTGAATATCTTTGTTTCATGTTGTTCCGTCACTGGTTTTTACAGTTTAGCTTTCTACTCATTCTGACTGGATGTAGTCTTGAAAAAGCCAAAGGACCTTTGCATCCTGAAGTACAAATTGCCTCGGATTGTCTTTATCCTAAGGACACCCTTTTATTTGATAAGTTCAAAAAAACAACAGGAATTTCAGTGCGCATTAAACATGAAACCGCCGATCGGATTCTGTCTGATTTGAGAAAAGATAAATTACTTACCAACTTCGATTTTATAGTATTGCATGGAACATCTGCAATTCAATTCACTGAGACCTCCGCATTGTTTATGTCAATTCCAAGGGATAGTATTCCAAAAAAACTTTCAAGAAATTATGTTTCGAAGGAGCGAAAAATCATTGGTCTGGGATTCGACCCATTCGTACTGGTCACGTCTCAGCCTTCCGTGTCAATTCGCCCAACTTATGCTTCCTTGTACGATTCACTGATCTGGTGCAGCGATTTATCTGAAACTCCTGAATGGTGGGCATATGCCGATTTTCTAAAGAATTCAGCGAAGTTAAAAGGTAAAAATCCCAAGTTGAATTGTGTCAAACTATTGAGAGAGAAAGATACACTTAGGTATGCCGATGTACTCTTCACTAAATACTCTAATTTCCTGAAAAAGAAAAAGACATCTTTAAAAAACTTCAGGAATGGAACCGTCCTATTTCCCGATCAAAACAGGGGCGGTTATGCGTACGACATGCCCGTATGTATGATTGTAAATCAAGCGTACAATTATACGAATGCATGTAGACTGCTTCATTATTTAATTGAAAATGATGGAAATAAATCCTTAAATCGAGCTCTGGGAACACTTCCATTGCATTCAGGAAAAAAACTGAAACGCTCGAAAATATCTCCAATTCAACGAATAAAATAATTCTCCTATGAACTAATTATTAAGTTTTTTGAGTAGATTTGTCCATCGATTAATCGACCTAACTTACTATTAGTCAAAATTGGCCACAATCCGTGCTTTTTTAAAAAAACTCAACTCCTGGTTCGAAATCAGGTTCGGATGGTTCTTTGTCAATGGTCGAAACAGAAATTCGTGGATCAACTATCTGCAAGAAAAATATGGCAAACGTTGATTTAGAAACCTATTACATCTCACGTTTGGAGAAAAAAGACATTGTACGTTTCAATGTCACTGTTGTATTTTGTGTTCTATCCTTGCTGATTCTGGCATTGGTCAATTCTTCGAATTTACCTATCAGCCTGTTTCTTTTGGCATGCTCTCTAAGCGTCTTATTTTGGGGGATATCTTTTAGAAAAAGGTTTCGTGAGATCGAGGTTCGGGGCAACATACTGATCATCTCCGACGGAAAGGATTCAATTACAACTGCATTCAAAGGGATTAAAAAAATCACTTCGAAAAAGCTGCTAAACCTAAAATTTACGTTTGTATATTTTCATTTGGACGGAAAAAACCATTCAATCGTATTAATTTCTCCCATTCATCATAGTCCGGGCAAATTATTAACCGAATTAAAAAAGAAAAAGGCAGATCTATAAGCCGGGTTCTGTATTCCGCCAATGGCGGACGTCTGTCATTTATCTAGTTCCGCACTCGCGCACGGAATCCATCGACCTACCCTCCGAGTCGGACGAGCCGCCCTCTTTTCAGTTTGCACCGAAGTCCCCGGTATATTTGGTCTTTCAGCCCGTAAGGTTTACCATGCGACACCTGTCACCAGGTGTCCGGTGAGCTCTTACCTCACCTTTTCACCTTTTCCCCCGACGAATCGAAGGTAGTTTCCCTTTCTGTGGCACTTTCTGTTGCCGGCTTTCGCCGACACCTTCCCGTTAAGAAGTACGGTGCCCTGTGCTGCCCGGACTTTCCTCTCTCCCGATTTCTCGGAACAGCGACAGACCGATCTGCCTTTTAACAAAGGTAGTAAATGAAAAAGCTATTCCTTTATAATCTTTTTGGATGCAACGCTTTTTTCGGTGAATAAGCGCAATTCATATATACCCTGTGCCAGATCACTAATGTTCAGCAACACATCTGTACTCTTTTGGTATTCGTTAAATAGAATTCTTCGACCTGTTCGATCGAGAATTTGGATTCCGGTAAAAGGAACTTTTGAGCTAACGTGTATTACTTCTGATGCAGGAACCGGAAAAACAGAAAACTTTATTTCATTTTCTTTCAATCCTGCGTCAAGGCCAAGGTAATTATCCCGATACTCTATTGCTGTGACTGTTTCATTCCCGAGAATTTCGTTCGTTGTGATTTTCAAAAGGGGAATTTTTTCTCCATTTGTCCACCACTCGTACTCTCTGACCAATGGCAAGTCCAATGGTATCCAAGTGGCGCCTATGAAAGGTAATTCTGTAAATATCGAATCCGTTTCCTCTACCTCGTGCTTTATTCTTAACGCGCTAAAAGTACCGAAAGGGGTGGAAAGTGTCCCGTACCCATCTACAATTGACTGTCTGTTTTTGTACTGAATCCAAATTGCATTATAAAATGGGTTGAAATCAATGCGCGTGTAACGTCGTGTGCGGTTAGTATCACCGTAATTTAAAGGTAATCTGTAATGTGTTTCTATCGTATCCGACTTGATTGGCAAGTCAAATGTAGTACCATTTGCAGTGACTTTCATTGAATACCCAATGTTATTTATAGAATCAATCGTTGATCTGGTATACTGATAAACATTTTCAATTGTAATGGGTAAAACTGAGGTAATCTGCGCAACAGGCAAATCAGTACTTTCAACAAAGTATGACGCCTGATAATTCTGTCAGTGGCAAAATCTGCTTGATTAAGCGTTATTCCTTGAGCTTTGTTTAAAAAAGAAACAAGTAAGAAGGTAAAAAGTAGATGATGTTTTTTCATAGCTTAGCTTTATTCTCCAGGGATTCCAAAGATAATGTTTCCCGAGAAAGGCAGCTCATCGCCGCTTGAATTGGAAAGCAAACAGTCTACAGAGGCTGTTATTTTATAAATGTTTGCTCCCGAACTATTTTTCCCGTAATACGTCCACTCTGTTACATTAAACGTAGAAGAATCATTCGTACTCAATTGTGTCTTGTATATCTGGCCTTGGTAGGATATTTCAAATTGAGCAGTAAAATCATAAAGATGCCCCGTATACAGCGTTTCGAAAATCGTTAAATCATCGAGAAAACACCCTTCCAGGGTTCCATCGGCGAGCACTGTTTTCTTTCGTACCGCTCCATTCGTAAAATGAATTTCAGCCATCACTTTGTGTAACGCCGGATTTACCTGAACAATCATACTTTCCTCCTCTGAAACCTGATTTCCATCGACATACCAGACTACAGACTCCACATTTTTATCATACGAATCAATCCAGGCATGTAGTCTAAATTGTTGATCTACAAAATGCCTTACAAATGCATCAGAGGATGGCTTGAAACCAACCAGAAACTCATTGCAAACCATCGATGTACTTCCATTGTCGAAGGTTACATCCGCACAAATGTTGTACTTTCCAGGAGAGGTGATTTCAAGGTAATCTGTACCATAAAAAATTCCGTCGACATACCATGCGATTTGTTCAATGTGACTATTATTCGGGAAATCACTTGCATCTATATGCATGAATGTGTTCCCATTCGGTGGGCTATATGACATCCAGCTCGCATTCGTCCTCACCGGCAGCAAGATCGAATTGTTCATTTCCAAACATGGCTTCCACTTTAAATACAGGACTTCCTTGAAAAGGCGGTTCGTCGATCTCGACTTTGTTACACGAAGTCAGAGCTGATAGAATCAAGAGACAAAGAAGAATTACTCGATATGTATTCAACCCTTTCATTTATTGAAGTACGCTTTCATCGAGACAGTTGCTGTAAATGGCCTGTTATTCACCTTGCCTTCAAAACGTTCTGAATTAATCTGTTGCAACAATTCACACCTTACATTCGCTCCAATTGAAAAAGTAGCATTCAGTGCGAATTCATATTGCGCTCCCAGTTGAAGAGAATGTTTGTTCAACAAAGCTAGGTCTGTAATTCCTTCTGAAATCTTGAACACCTCTCCATTCCAGCTTTGCACTCGTTTGATTTGAGCAAACAAATTTCTTCTAAATTCAACAGAAGGGCCAAATGCATGTCTACCGGACCTCATCTTCAGACTTAAAGGAAGTCCTAACGAGGCCATACCGGTAAACGAATAGGAGTTATCGTAAGTGGCATATCCGAAACCATAGATTTTCGACCGTTCCTTAATCTCCAACTGATCGAATGAAGTCCAGTTGAAAGATACTCCGGCAAATACAGTTAGATTTTGGCTCATTTTTCTACTCAAACCCGCTTCCGCTCCTAATGATGCATTGGCCCTGACCTGATTCCCTGAATTCGTCCAAGGTTGCTGCAACCCGATATTGATCGAGGAATACCACTGTTGACGAGGTTTTGAAATTAGAGAAAGAAACATTGTATGAATTGGTTCAGAGGCAACGTGTTCTGCAGGTGTAATCGTTTTAAGTGACAACTGGGGAGCATAAGCTTCGAACTGCTCAGGTTGTACCTTTGCACCACACTCTAAAATCTTCGGGTTTTCCTGCTTTTCCGCAGGCAGAGGGATTTTAAAATTCGTTGACTCAGAGCTAACCGTTTGTGATTTCACCAACGAGATAGGAGTTTTATAATTTTTTTTCGTGCCTCTATACGCTGTGTAAGTCATATTCATTTCGCTTTCAGGCGCTCTAATTATAGACACCATTCCAATTGCACATGTAAGAACGAACATCAAATTGATCCACAGACCTAATCCGACCGTACGCCGACGAAATACCGGTAGCTTAGCTTCTATATCTTCAAAATAGGCCGGGTCGAAGGCAAAGTCTTGTCCATCGTCTATCCCATTATACAATGCATCGATCTCCTCCTTACTCCAACTCATATTGCCATCCTCCTCTTTTCGTCCAACTTTTCCAACTTCTCACGCAATAACTTTCTAGCTGTGGATAAGTGCCATTTTGAGGTCCCTTCCGACATGCCTAACAACTCCCCTATTTCCTTGTGGTTGAAGCCGTCAATTACATATAAATTAAAAACCCTTCCGCTGATGGCAGGGAGCTCTTTAAGTAAGGACAGTAAGTCTGCATACACCAATTCATTTTCGCCTTCATTTACCGATGAGCTGTCTGAAAACTCCAATTCGCGCTCACTTTCCCGCTGGGAAACAATCGCATTTCTTTTTTTATTCCTGCGATACTCATCAATCAACGCATTAATCATGATTCGTTTTGACCAGGCATTAAAATTCATTTCTCCCTGCATGCTGTCAAGGCCCGTAAGAATTTTCATAAATCCGTGGTTCAAAGCAGCACGAGCATCCTCTTCATTCTTGTGATACCTGAAACAGACCGGCATCAAAGTTTTAAAACAATGGAAATACAAAGCCTGAATAGCACGACGGTCATCCCTGCGGCATGCATTGAGCAACTCGGGTGTTATGATGGCTTGACCCATTTGAATTTGACTTATCCTACGCAAGATACGTTTTTTTGGTGGAAAACCCAATACAGGAATGTTGTATCTCTTTCTGTACTATGAAATCATCCTTACATTTGACGTTCAGTCAAGAAAAACCGTTGGTAAAAAAATGAAGCTATACTTAATCCGGCATGCGAAAACTAATCAAAAAAGTCCAACAGGATTAGATATCGACAGGAGCCTACTGCCTCGAGGCATCGCCCAAAGTAAAGACTTGAATGCCTTTCTACAATCGCTTGATTTGACCATTGGAACCGTTCTATGTTCGACGGCTAGACGCACGAAACAGACTTTACAAAACATAAAAATTGAAGATTCGGCAGCCATAACTTATTTAGATTCGTTGTATCTCGCCAACAACACACTTCTTTTAGGAGAAATTAACCGAATAGAAAACACCAAAGACCTCATGCTGATTGGTCACAACGAAGGCATTTCAGAGCTGGCAGGCTACCTTACAGGAGAAAACATTTATTTCAAAACAGGAATGCTATATATTCTAAATTTTCAAGGAGAATCCTGGACAGAATTGTCAGCAGAAACAGCTACGATCGAGGGTTTTTATCGTTCGGAGTCTCGTTAGCTTTGTAGTGATAGACAACCTCTACACTGTTTTCCTGCGACTTTCGTTGAGCCTCTTCCAGTTCGCGCAAACGTTCATTGTACAACCCTTCCAGATCTGGCGGTTCGATGCCCATTTCCTTATCAATTTCATATTGGTATTTTGGGCGTTGAGGTCCTTTTTGACGATGAAAAAATGCCATAATTAAACCAACCAACATTCCTGAAAAATGGCCTTCCCAGCTCACTTTTTCCTGTATCGGAAAAATCCCCCAAACCATGCTTCCATAAAGAAAGACAATGAATAAAGACAAGGCCTGAAGGGGAAGGTATCTGCGTATTACGCCTGATGTGAAAAGGAAAGAGGCCAAAAAATAAATTACACCGCTCATGCCGATATGGTAGCGCCCAAAATCCTCAGCAAATACCCAAAGAAATGCCCCCGTAAAAATCCATCCAAGCAACAACACTTTCCATGCAATTTCTCTGTAGTAATAAAATAACGAGCTGATCAATAGGAATGCAGGTAGCGAATTGTTTACGATGTGTTCAATTTCATTCTTAGAGTGGATAAATGGCATGAAGATCAAGCCAATAAGTCCGGAAAACGTCCTTGGAAGAACTCCAAGTTTGTAAAAATCAAAAGCGAAAAGATGCTGAGCCCAGAAAAACAACCACATTCCCACAAGAAAAATACTTGCGTTTGCAAAAGAGGAATGCCAGGATCCGAATGTCGGAATGTTTCTCATGAGTCCGCCATTGTCAAATCGCATGCCTTGGCTGTTTGACTGACAGAATGGCGCCTTTTGGATTCGGGATTTAGGATTTGGAATTCGTCATACATCTGAACATTCGACTATTTGACTATTCGACCATTTGAACGCTTGAACCTTTGAACCTTTGAACATTCGACCATTTGACCATTTGAACATTTGAACATTTGAACATTCGACCATTTGAAAATTTGACTATTCGGCCAATTGAACACTTGAACAATTAAACGCTTGAACAATTATTCTCCTAATCTTTGAATATTTTTGCACCATGGAAGAGATCAGGAATAAAGTCGAAGAAAGCGGATTAATCCAAGTAGACCTGGCACAATTCAAACCTATCATAGAGCTTTGCGAGATTGACATTGCTATACAGCTATGGGAAGGACTCATTCTTAAAGAAAAAGACTTTAGAGCATGGATCAAAGAACATGACTGGCAGGGCTATGAAGGCAAGGCGGTTTGCGTGTATTGTTCGGCTGATGCGATTGTACCAACGTGGGCATATATGCTCGTGGCTTCCCAGCTTACAGGCGTTGCTTCCGTTTTCCTCATTGGAAATCGCACAGACCTTGAAAAAGAGTTGATCAAACAAGCAATCAGTCAACTTAATCTTAATGAATTCATTGATGGGAAGATCATTATTAAAGGATGTTCGGACATTGCCTCGCCTGAATTTGCGATGAGCGAGCTGATCAAACGCATCCAGCCCGTAGCCAAAAGCATCATGTACGGAGAACCTTGTTCAACCGTACCGGTGTTCAAGCGAAAATAATTACACTTCAATCGGCAAAGACTTCAGCTTTTTTTCTTCCAAAACCTTTAAGAATTCCGGCAAGATCTGTTGTAATCTCTCAAATGATTTAACATTGTCGTGAAAGACTACAATATCACCCGAACAGACACCTTTTTTCGCATTTTGAATGATCCTGTCTACTGGAACTGAGCTATCATAATCATGAGACAGCCAGGTCCACATGATTAGCTTGAATTTTCTCTTCACAAAAGAAGCCTGTTTCCAGGTGATTCTTCCGTAAGGCGGCCTAAACAATGTGCCTGAGATATAATCGGAAGCCTCGTCAATCGAGCTTAGGTACTCTTTAGTGTTCGTTTGAGATCCTTTTTCATGACGCATGGTATGGTTACCAACACTGTGTCCTTCCAAGAGGATGCGTTGGTAAATCTCAGGATAGCGCTTGACGTTCGCTCCCACACAAAAAAAAGTCGCATGAGCTCCGTTCTTTTTGAGCAAGTCCAGCACCCACGAAGTCACTTCGGGACTGGGACCGTCATCAAAGGTTATGTACACGCTCCCCTGCTGGCCGGACATTTTCCAGACTCTTCGTGGGAAGCACCATTGAACGATTCGCGGCACGCGAAAGAGAGGCACAACTGAAATGTTACTGGTTCACCGAATCTCCCACAGGGATTTGCTGCATCAGGCTTTCCAGATCCAACTGTTCCGTGGAATTATTCGCTGGTGGTGGTGTAGCACCTTGCAAATATCCGTAATGAACTCCCATAGCTTCAAGATGGCTCTGCAAGTTGGATAGCATAGAAGCGTACCTGCCATTGCTGGTTTCTCCATTCGCTACTGATTTGTTTTTCAATCCTTTGTAAATTTCAGGGAATACTTTCGTATACAGCTCATCGATATTCTTGGTCAAACGGATTGCCAATGCACCACCTTTGTTGCCATCAACTGGATCTGCGGCGAATGCGTACATTTTGAAATAGGCATCCAACGCTGCAAATAAGTCACCCGAGTTTTCTGGATTTCCGGTGAAGTACGGATCACTTTGAGCGAAATAATTGAGAATGGACTCCAGCTGTTCTGCTACTTTGTTTCCAAGCTGCTCTGCACCTTTTTTGTCTCCGGCGCGGTAAAGCATTCCTACGTAGTCATGAACAATTCCATCGGAATAAGCCGGATAGTCCACGCCTCCATTGGCATATTTTTCCCTCGACTGGGAAGGCTCTCCATGGTCGATCACTACTTCCACCGGCATAACTTGCAACGACCGTTCAACAAGTTTTCTAGCTTTTTCGCGATAGCTCTTGCTCTTGCTTTCAAGATCCTTATTCATTATCTCGAGTTCAGCAACTTGTGCCGCCGGAACTTGTTTCATGTAGTCACTGTTACTTTCGATCTGACGATCCGCCTGGTCAGCCTTCGCAAGAAAATCATCCGCTAGCGTCGCAAAATGCAATCTGTATTGCGCCGTATGACGTCTCGCGTAGTAATCCGTCAAAACATCAGGATTGCTCATCTCTCCATAAGTATATTTTGAGATCAGGTTCGGATACATCTCTTCGGCATACCGCATAGTCATATCATTCAGAGGACTGAGCTCAAAGACCATCCCATTCTGCTTAACGTACCCTTTCGTGTAGAGCGCTATCGAAACATCCGAACCACCCGGACTAGAGAAATAGATACCTCGCTTCCAATCATTATTGGCAAGGATATCAAGCATCATTACTTGCTCGCGTGTTAAACCTCTCGCTTCGAAATTGAAACGAAGCTCTTTGTGGCATTTCTTTGCCTCGCCAGCTTTGATCACGCCCGATTTCACTGCATTTTCAGGATTCACTTTGAGTGTAAATCCATTACTTGGGAAGACACGCACTTGCCGCTCTGAATAATTCAAAAGATTCGCATCGTCACGAACAAAGGCCATTGCATCCTTCAAATCAGTATAATTCCATGTCTTTTCAAGGTTCACAACCAGATCCTGAAACACTTGTGCCTGGCCCTCCGGAACCGTGATTAATCCGCTTCGAAGAGCGTTCATTACCTCCATTGCTGCCTGATATTTTGAGTAAATCACATCCGCAAGTGGACCGCTTGGGTTAACATTGAGAATGAACCTCAAGGCCTGTACACGAGGCATGGCATTCGCATCCGCAGTCGACATAACATTTGTTATTGGGGCAACCTGGGAACTGAACGCAGCAAGTGCATCCTCCGCAGCTTTTCGATTGTTTTTCAAACGCATGTTTATCACGTTCTTGACCATCTTCTCTGGGGCATTGAGGTGTCCTCACGGAACTTTATCGGCAACGGATCGGATTCGTATGCACGCATTTTCATTTGATCGGTGTACCAATCCGTTTGCATCAGTGATAAGTTGCACACACGAACATCCGTACGTTTGCCTTCAACCTCCTGCATGTACCACAACGGGAAGGTATCGTTATCGCCGTTCGTAAACAAAATACCATTCTTTCCACAGGACTCCAAATAATTCAAAGCCAGATCATCTGCGGTTGTCTTTGCACTCCTGTCGTGGTCGTCCCAACCCTGCATTCCCATAATTACTGGAACAGTACAACCAATCAATGCAGCCGCGACAGCTCCACCACGTTCATTCTTGAGCACATTCTTCAAGAGCATCATCAGTCCAAGTATAGCCAACGAAGCAATAGAAATAATGATCCATGAAACTGTTGCAGGCATAGACACTTCGCTGTTCATGTCGAAGATCACAAACACCAACAATCCCCCACCGACAACCTGGAGCGCTTTGATCAGATCTTTCTTTGTAAAACGCTGATATGCATCATATAACGCATACACTCCTATACCTATCCAGAACGCGAAGAAATAAAAGGACCCTGCATATGCATAATCTCGTTCGCGCGGTTCCATCGGTTTCTGGTTGAGGTAAACCACAATAGCAAGTCCGGTAAACAAGAACGCCAAAAAGAGCACAAAGGCATCCTTAGGTGCTCTCCAGAAATGGAAGATCAGTCCCACAACACCAAAAATCAGCGGGATAAAGAAAAACGTATTGTGTGAAGGATTATTTTTTGTGTAATAAGGTGCTTCTGACTGGTTACCCAAACGTGCGTCATCCACGGCAGAGAAACCTGAAAGCCAGTTCCCGCGCATCTGATCTCCGTGTCCCTGAATATCATTTTGGCGTCCTGCAAAATTCCACATGAAATAGCGCCAGTACATCCAGTTGCACTGATAACTCAAAAAGTAGGAGATATTCTCCCCGAAGGTAGGCAGGCGCAGGCCATCGTTCCCTTTTTCATTCTCAGTATTTTGCTGCGGATCATATCCCGACCATTTCTTGTAGCCCTCAATGTGTTGCGGCGAGTTTGAGAACATCCTCGGGAAAAACGTATTTTGCATGTACGTTGTTTCCACATTCACGCGATAGTCTGCATTGGATTCGAAATATTTCTCCACATAGTCCGCACCTCTTTCTGCCGCGTAGGCTTTCGCATCCTTCTCGCTCTTGAATGCTTTGATCTCTGCATCGTCCTTCACGACCACCCATCTTCTCAAATAAAATGGCGAACGACTTCCGAACAGTGACTGATCTTCATTTTCAATCGAGTTCCAGTACGGTCCTCGGAGCAATGGCGTAGAACCATACTGCTCACGTTTAAGGTAAGCATGAAGCGTCACTAGGTTTTCCGGATCGTTCTCATCCAAAGGGGTATTTGCATTTGAACGGATGACGATTACGGCAAACGAACCATAACCGATCAAAAGAAGAATCAGGCCCATCGTTACGTTGTAAAGAATGGATCTGTTCTTTTTTCTGGCATACTTCAGCGTCCAAACACACACCGCAACAAGGATTCCGAAAAAGAAGATCATCCCAGAGTAGAAAGGCAAACCCATTGAATTGACAAAACCAACCTCAAATGCCGAAGCTAAAGAGATACTTCCCGGTATCACACCTTCCTGAATAAATCCAAGAGTAACAACTGAAATCAGACCGGTGAGAATGATTCCCTGTACACTTGCGTCCTTCCAAAGACGGAAATACAGCATAAAACCAATAGCTGGAACCACCAGAATACCCAAAAGGTGAACACCGATTGCCAAGCCAAGCAAGAACATGATAAGCAGAAGCCAACGGTTTGGTGCTACATCAGCAGAGAGTGAACCATCCTGAATAAGCATCATTTCCTCATCCCATTTCAGAATGGCCCAGAAAATTCCGGCAGTAAAGAGAGATGCCATGGCATAAACTTCACCTTCAACCGCTGAAAACCAGAAGGAATCAGAAAAGGCGTAGGCAAGCGATGCGATCGCTGCAGACGAGAAAATCGCAATTTGGTCGGCAGAGCTGAGCTCTTTTTTATCCTTCAAAATCATCTTTTTGATGAGCATTGTGAGCGACCAGAACATGAAAAGGATAGTCAGTGAGCTCGAGATTGCCGAAAGCCTGTTGATCCACACCGCCACATTTTCAGGATCAGCAAAGAAAGAGAACAATCTTCCAAGCACCATGAACAGAGGCGCTCCAGGAGGGTGACCTACTTCAAGCTTATATGCAGCAGTGATGTACTCGCCACAATCCCACAAGCTCACCGTATCTTCGATCGTGATAAAATAAACGGCTGTTGCGATTAAAAAAACCAACCACCCGAGGTAGGTATTCCACTTACTGTATGTCATAGTCAACTTTTTTGGGCCGAAGTATCAATCAACACTTCGAAACGTCGCGAATTTAAGGATAAAAAAAACAGCATTTTAACCCTTAAAACGCTATTTATTGACAACGCATTCGTAAAAAAGCAGACCTTGAGAAAAAAATCGCTCATTCTTTTTTGATTATTTGGGAGTAGAAAATATTTTTTCTTTTAAATTTGCCCTCGCAATCGACCCATGGTGTAATCCTCCTGCACTCCGTTTCGGCGGACAGGCTGGCAACACCGAAAGTCAAAGAATGACCCATGGTGTAATCCTCCTACACTCCGTTTCGGCGGACAGGCTGGCAACACCGAAAGTCGAAGAATGACCCATGGTGTAATCCTCCTGCACTCCGTTTCGGCGGACAGGCTGGCAACACCGAAAGTCAAAGAATGACCCATGGTGTAACTGGCAACACGTCTGATTTTGGTTCAGAAGAGTCTAGGTTCGAGCCCTAGTGGGTCAACAAAAATAGAGCGAGAGTGAGAGCGGAGAGCGTCACTCTCGTTTGTTTTTATTTAAGTATACTCACTGCTCATTTTTATGGCCTGACTTTGCTCTCATTACCTTCGGTGCTGCTTCGCGGTCTGTTTCTCATTCTGTTATATTCGCGTAGCATTGCGAACAATCATCCGGATTGTCAGAGATCGCATGGTACACTACATCCATTCGAATTACAAGTTGCCCATCGTCTTTTTTTTCGCACACGACGATAGCCACCACAGAAGAAATCACGTTTTCAGGTCGTGTGATTGCTTTATTGTGTGAAGGGGAATTGATCCAACCATTTACGCACTGAATGGCCAAAGATTCTATATTATTGTTCTTTAAATCCTCGTACAACTTTAGTATCTCTTTTGAATTTCCAGTCGACTGAAATCGGAACAAACATTCGGCATTGTACCTCACTCCGGCCTCGTGAGAATGTTCCTGCATGTCTTTAGGAAAGTTGCGTTCCGCTGTCCAGTCGTTTTTCGGTATTCAGAAACTTTCTTCCAGATCAATGAATCAAGCTTGATGGAACGAATCGTGTCTGTTTGAGCAGAGGTCATACCCATACTCATCAAGGTTAGCGTCAAAACAAAAATTAGTTTCCTGTTCATTTTGAAAAAATTAGTTGTTCAGAATGTTCGATTTACTTGACTTGTATGGATAATGCACCAAGGGGGGATTTAACACCCGAATGGCGAACAATAATAAACTTAGTTCGACCAATCGAATCTACCCAAAGCTCTTTATTCACCCAACGCTCCTGCCTCGAAGCATTCCAACGTACGGGATGAGCAAAATGACGTTGCACTTCATACGGAGCCGTAAACCGATACGGATCCACCTTTGCCTCTTTTTCGCAGGCGGAAAAAATGAGTGCCAAAACGAAACATAATAAAAACGTTTTTCTCATGACTTTTTGAGATTTTAATCACAACCGAAAAACTCTTCATTCATAACATGTGAAACTGCTAATTCATATATAGAAATGCAAACACACTCAAACGAACTGATTTTTGCGTTTATTGAATATGGTTACAAGTTCCACTTCTCTCCCCCATTTCTCTTACCTTTGCAAAAATTTTCGAATGAGCGAGCAACGGACTGAATTGAGCAACCTGGGAGAGTTTGGATTGATTGAACACCTGACGAAAGATGTGGCTTTAACGCAAGCAAGCTCGATCAAAGGCGTGGGGGATGACGCTGCAGTGATCCGGATTTCAGACGAAGAATCACTATTGATCTCAACGGATATGCTGATTGAAGGAGTCCATTTCAATCTGATGTACATGCCGTTGAAACATTTGGGTTACAAGGCAGTGGCTGTGAACGTAAGTGATATCTGCGCAATGAACGGTAAAGCCGAGCAAATCACTGTTTCGCTCGCCGTGTCGAACCGCTTTCCGGTGGAGGCTTTGGAGGAGCTCTATTCGGGCATCAAAGCGGCGTGTGCCTTCTATGGTGTTGACTTGGTCGGTGGCGATACCACCTCATCCACTTCCGGACTGGTAATAAGTGTATCTGCACTTGGCCGTGCGAAGAACAGTGAGATAACATACAGAAATGGCGCAAAAGAATACGATTTGCTTGTCGTGACGGGAGATCTTGGTGCTGCCTACATGGGCTTG
>JAJTDX010000157.1 GCA_021298235.1 Cryomorphaceae bacterium
CTGACCTCCCGGACACGTCGTACCGCCTCCCGTAAACTGAGAAGTAACTATAACCGTAGCCGTAACAGGACTGCTACCTGTATTCACACCATTGAAGATCGTTATGTTACCTGTTCCGGATGACAAAAGTCCTATCGAAGGAAGATCGTTCGTCCATGTATAACTTGTGCCAGTACCCGTGAAAACAACTAACTGTGTGGGTGAACCGTTGCAGATTACCTGATCCGAAGGATCGTTCACCAATGGTGATGGATTGACAGTGATCGTATACTGTGCAGGGGTTCCCGGACAAGCCAGCGCACCCGTTGTAGAAGCTACTGCCTCAATCGTCAGTACCTGCGGTGTTTGCTCAGTATGACTCAATGCAAATGCCGGTATACTCGATGTTCCACTTGTCTGATTAACCCCATTCAAGCCTGCTGGCTGACCGGCAACATTCCAGCTGAACGTTGCTCCGGTTGTCGATGAACTCAATGTAACCAACTGTGTCGTCCCTCCCGTACAGATCGTCTGTGGCAATGGACTGAACTGAACTCCAGGTGATGGGTTTACGGTTAGACTGAACTGTTCGGCTATTCCCGAACAACCGGATGCCTGTGGTGTAACACTGTATAGAAGTGTAACAGGGTTCGTGCCGCTGTTCCCAACAATCACTCCGGTAAGTGGTCCGTTGCCTGTCGTGGCATATCCGCTTACTGTCGGAGGGATCGATCCCGCATTTGTCAATGACCAGTTATAGTTCGTTAATGCTACATCCGAGACAAATACTGGTGTATTGAAAGCACTGCCACCACAGATCGTTTGTGCTGAAATAGCAGAAAGATCAGGGATCGGGTTAACATTGATCGTATAAGTGAATGGGGTACCAGGACAACCGTTTGCTTCAGGGGTAACCGTATAGGTAACCGTACCCTGAACAACTCCCGAATTCGACAGAACCATCGAAGGAAGATCTCCTGTACCCGTTGCCGTAAATCCTGTCACTGATCCCGAAGTGACCGATCCAACCCAACTGAAAGTCGTGCCGGCTGTAAGACTTGTCCATGTAACCGCTGCACTCGAACTACCGGAACAGATCGTCGCACTGCTAACTGTATTGCTCAATAAGGGTGTTGGATAAACAGTGATCGTCAATAACTCAGGTGTTCCTGTACACGAATTTGCTGTCGGCGTGACACTAACCGTGGACGTAACCGTATTACTCCCCGTATTCTGAACAGCAAAAGATGAGATAGACCCACTTCCGCTTGCAACCAAACCAATAGATGGGGTATTATTCGTCCAGTTATAGACCGTGCCGGAAACACTGCCCGTGATAGTAATGGCTGCTGTACTCGCACCGTTACACAATGCCTGATCACCAATAGGATCTACTGTCGGTGTCGGATTAACTGTTACTGTAAACAATTCTGGAGACCCACTACAGGTAACTGCGCCTACAGTAAAAGACGGAATAACCGAAAAATCTGAACTCACCGCTATGTTCGATGGATTGGTCGCTGTAAAACTCAAGGATCCTGTGCCACCCGATCCAGAACCAATCCCTGAATTACTGCTCGTCCAGGTGAAAAGGGTACCGGGAACTGAATTTGCAGGTGTGAAAGTTACCGTTGCGCCATTGCAGACACTTTGATCGTTAATTGGATTCACAGATAGCTGTGGAAGAACGGTAATTGTCAATACAAATGGTGGTCCGGCACATCCTCCACTTGCAGAGGCAACAGGTGTAACCTGATAAGTCAATGTTTGTGCCGAAGCGGATGGGTTAATCAATGTTTGGTTGACAGAAGAGGTTGGAACTGCTGAGGAGCTTTCACCTGTTACCAATGCGTTTGCAGGAACAGCCCAGGTATACTGACTTCCGGAAGGAATCACATTCGGCAATTGATCGGAAGGCACAAAACTTATGACCGTTCCGGAACATACTGTCAATGCTGTATTTGCGATAAATGGGATGGCATTTGCTGTCACTATTAACTGATCAGTGACGGCGGGACACGGTCCATTACCAGTAGTCGTTACAGTGAGGGTAGCTTGACCATTGAAAGAAACCGGAGGTGTCCACGTTGGAGATGAGATTGATGCTGATGGCGAAAAGGTTCCTCCCGAATTAGAAGACCAAACAACGCCGGTTGCTGTTCCTGAGAAGGTTGCATTCAGCGCTGGTGTGGATCCCGATTGACAGATTATCTGATCAGCACCTGCACTCACAACCGGTGGTGGAAGTACCTGAATCTGTACATTATCAGAAGCCGGCAGACAAGGTCCAACAGGATCATCAGTAGTTAAGGTTAAGGTGATCGTTCCGGTAAATCCTGCAGGAGGAGTATATGAGCTCGTCAGGGAGGAAGAGTTGGAGAACGAACCACCCCCTGCCGTTGTCCATTGACCCTGCGATGCTGCACCACCAATCAAACCGTTCAAATTCACCGACTGGTTAATGCAGATCGGCGCATAATTGCCTGCCTCTGCTGTGGCGCTTAAGTTCACAATAGTTGTTGTTGTTGCAATAACCGTTGGACATGGGCTTTGAGGATCCGTATAAGTTAGCGATAACACAATTCGGCAAGTGGAAAAACAACAATGTTTTCGGAGGTCGAATCCGTGCCACACTCGTTGGTTGCCAATAAGTAAAAGTCATAAGTTCCCGGTAAGGGAATTGTTACAGCTCCGGAATTTAAAAACGTGCTTGATCCTGGAGTCGGCGCATTAGCGGAGGGGGTTATATTATCAGGATTGAAGTTCCAGAAAAATGTCAACGGTGTTTCGCTAAGGCATGAATCTATCGTTACTACTGGAATGAAGGAACTCCCTTCACAGAGATTCGGTGGATTTTGAAGTTGCGCGACCGGTTTATCTTTAATCGTGATCAGTTCCGTATGTACTGTTGGAAGACACTGTGTCCCGGGAACCAAAGGATTTAGAGAAGCGGTAAGTTCGATCTGGTAAACTCCCGGTTGAGTAAAACTGAATTCAGGTTCAAAAGCATTCGAATTTGTGGGGTTCACACCGGGTCCATTTCCACAGTTAACCGGCTGAACAAGCGTCACATCCCAATCAAAGATCTCATCGATGTTACACAACGGTTCTTGCGTATTGTTATCCGGCGTTATGTCTACAGGTAAACACGCCGAAGCAAATGGAAGATCAAAATCAGCGACAACTGGGCCTACTACGCAGATGGTCTTCGTAATGGAATCAACGCCACAGTCGTTACCAGCAAATAATGTTACCTCATATGTACCCGGCACACTGAACTGTACGTTTAACTGGCTGGAGCCGGGTGTCCAACCATACCAGTTGTAATTTTGCTGCGTAGCGTCAAGTATGTAATTGCCCCCATTTCCAAGTACCCCCGTCAAGGTATACGTTGACGGTTCGATCTCCCAGAAAAACCCATAGATTGTATCGCAATAACCCTGAGAAACATTAGCGCCCGGAAAGGTTTCGTCCGTGATCAAAACATTATCTCCAATACACACGGTTGTTTTGTCAATACTAAAATCAGCTTCAAGGGTCTCTGAAACCTGAATTGGGCCGATGGCAGCGAAAGTTCCTGCAGGATTACAGCCATTTGATGCAGTGATCTGAATGGAATAGGAATCTTCGTAAGGGTTACTGTTTATCACAGTCGTCGTTCCACAGGAATTTACGTTGAAATTGTGGAAATAGGAATAAGGGAGTGTTCCCAGACCATCGAGCACTATCGGTGCAGAACCGTCATTTACCTGAATGGTATATGTAGTTCCTGGTGGTTCAAATGGTGCGGATATAATAATCTCATAGTCATTTGGTTTACAAAATGACAACCCGGATCCGGCAATGGTCAGAGCAGGAGGTGTTGAACCATTATAAACAATGTATTCGCGGGTTTCCGAACATCCATTTGGAAATGTAACAGTGTAGGTTAAATTGTACTCACCAGGTGCATAAACATGTGTTATCGGTGTTGGTGAAGATGTGCCGGATAAAGTGCCGTCTCCCCAATTGATAGAATAAGTAGTGCCCGGTGGGTATGCTGAAACGTTTGGGTCGGTGAAAGAGAAATTAAAGTTTATGATATTATTATTACATCTTCTGAAAATGATATCTCCATTGAAGGTGGAAGTGGTAACTCCGGATCCAGAAGCATTCAAGGATGGATTGAAAGAAGGAAGAACGACCACATTCACCTGGGCCTGATCTCCCTGAATCGTTAGTGAAGTGGTGTAATTTCCGTCATTATTGTATTGTACAGTATGCGGACCCATCTGATTCGATGAGTTGGGTGAGCCGCCCTGAAAATTCCAGTTCGTGTTGGCATTGGGTAAATACCCCGTAGACGTGTTGAAATAGGTGATGGACTGTCCTTCACATATTGTTATTGTGCCATTACTTTGAACCGGATCGGAAACGAAAGATACGTTTTGAGCAATTACCGAAAGATTTGAGAAGCATACAGCAAGAAGTACCAGTATTTTCAGCACATTCCGAAGTCGCATAGTTAGAAACGATTTTGTACTACACATAAGGCAATAGCAGACCAATTTAATTGTTTGCAATTTAATGTTTATTCACGTTCGGGTCATCCTAAAAAAGGATAGTTACGAAACATAATTTGTTGATAGGTGCCGAAAATGGCACATTCTAATCTTAACCATACAAATTTCGGTTAATTGTAACCTTCTGAAAAAACAGGCCATAAAAATTTTTCATTTTTAAGTATAAATGCTTACTTTGTGTGGATATTGGTTATGGCAATACTAAGATTAAACGAATGAAAATCAAATTATTACTACTTTTCACGCTTTTGGTAAATGTGGCCAATGCACAGCTTGACACTTCTTTTTGGTTCGTTGCTCCGGAAGTTGCCCAGCAACATGGCGACCGTCCTGTTGTTTTTCGATTTGCAACACTTGCCAATCCTGCTACCGTGACCGTATTGCAACCAGCTAATCCCCTATTCCCCGCTCAAACCCTTAACATACCTGCCAATTCGGCACAAACGCTCGATCTGACAACCTGGATAGACATGGTAGAGAACAAACCGGCTAATACCGTACTTGATTTCGGGTTTCACATCACATCAACGGCTCAGATCAGTGCATATTATGAGGTAACTCCCACTTGTAACTGTAATCCGGATATATTCTCACTGAAAGGCAAAAATTCCATCGGATCGACCTTTTTTACCCCTTTTCAGAATTTCCTGAACAATGCGTCATACGCCAGATCAGCATTTAACGTTGTCGCTACGGAAGATAACACAACAATAACGATAACACCATCACAGAATATCATAGGACATGCTGCAGGTATTCCCTTCACTATTACGTTGAATACCGGTCAGACGTTTTGCGCTGAAGCATCCAGTACGAGTGCCGGTCAACACCTCAGTGGATCTATTGTCTCGAGTGACAAGCCTGTGGCAGTGACTCTTTCAGATGATACGGCAGAAGGAACTCCCTATGGCGGCTGTGCAGACCTCATGGGGGATCAGCTTATTCCTACAGATATTATTGGTAAAGAGCATATTGCGATTAAAGGTTATCTGAACGGCCCGGATAAAGTATATGTTCTTGCAACACAAAACACAACAAGTGTGAGTATAGACGGAACCAACGTTGGAACAATCAATGCCGGTCAGACTTATGTGCATACCCTAAGTAATCCAACGGCTTACATTGAATCAGACAAACCATGCTATGTACTTCACCAGTCAGGATTCGGATGTGAGGTTGGTGAGGCGATTCTCCCTCCGATCGTTTGTACCGGTTCCAACATCGTTGCTTTTACTCGTTCGACGAATGAATTTTTTGCAATCAATCTCCTTGTGCCAGCAGGTGACGAAGGGAATTTTACCTTTAACGGCGCGCCGGGAATCATCAATGCGGCAAGTTTCAATTTCGTTCCCGGTACTGCGAATGCCTGGATGTATGCACAGATAGATGCTTCTGCGCTCATCGCTCAGGGCCAGGCAGCAAGAATTGAAAATCCCAATAAGTTCCATATGGGGCTGATACACGGAGGAGCAAATTCAGGCTGCAAGTTCGGTTACTTTAGTGACTTTGCTTCGTTCAGGTATACGATCGATGTCAACGATGAAAGCCTTTCCGAGGG
>JAJTDX010000158.1 GCA_021298235.1 Cryomorphaceae bacterium
CTCTGTCCCTGGAAAGTCTGTGATCTGTTGCCAGTTTTGAGCCCGAGATTCAATGGCGAGCATTAGAATAATCAGATAGATAATGTGCTTCATATTGGGACTTTAACGTATTAATTGGCCGCGTATTGAGTTGGGGGGAGAAAGAGATCGACGCTATTTGGCGTTCTCTCAATTTTATCACGCTTCTCCATTCACCATCATTTCGGAATACGTTCCTTGAGTCAAGTTGACTTTGAGATTAAAGTAACAATTTCCACCGTCCATTACAATATATGCACTGGTTCGTGAATGTTTATCCCATTGATCACAGAAACAATTTATCCAAACAACCTTTTCACCCCGGCTATTTCTTGTTGCCATATATTGTCTTTTGTAACGTGTCAAGTCAATTACGAAATCTTTCTTATCGCGTTTGTGTTCTGGATTTTTGTGGTTTATTTCTTGAATTTGTTTCTCTTGTTCGACATTATAGCCCTCAACACATTTCTTAAGCAGCCGCTCTATATCTATTAAATCTTGCGTCGTCAAGTCGGCCGGTTTACCGGATAGAGAAACCCAAGTCGTGTCTAAGGGTAAAATAACAAAAACAGAGGTGTCTATTTGAATTTTAGGTGTCTGCTTTAAGTTTTTTGGTGTGTTCGTATTATTGTGTTCGCAACCAATCAAAAAGAATATCAAGAAGAACATCGAATATACCGGCTGTCGCACCATTTGTGTGGTTCATTTAAATTGCAAAATAACTTTTCACACGTATTCACGACCAGCTCGTTCCTTCTTTCGAATCTTTAACCGTAATGCCTGCGGCTGCTAATCCATCGCGGATTTTGTCGGAAGTTGTCCAGTCTTTGTTGGTGCGGGCTTGTTGGCGCAATTCAAGGACAAGTTCCATGACAGGGGCCAATTTGGAATCACTGTTGGCAACACCAACTTGAAGTCCGAGCACGTCTAATACGAAAGCGCTCATTTCTTTTTTAAGTTGGTCGCGATCGGCGGCAGAAATTGTTTCCTTTCCGTCATTCGCCAGATTGATCCGACGGACGGCTTCAAACAAATTAGCAATCAAAATGGGCGCATTGAAATCGTCGTCCATGGCCGTGTAGAAGGAATCAACTATTGTTTTAACATTGAATGAAGATTCAGCAGAGGTATTTAGTTTGTCCAACAACATCATCGCATCGGATAAACGTGTATACCCTTTCTCTGCAGCATCCAACGAGTCTTGTGATAGATCCAGCGTACTGCGGTAATGCGCCTGCATCATGCAGAAACGAATAACATTCGGACTGTAGGGTTTATCAAATAATTCAGTTGTTCCTTCTACGATCTCTTTGGGCAAAAAGTAATTCCCGAAAGATTTACTCATTTTTTGTCCATTGACGTTGAGCATGTTGGCATGCATCCAATATTTCGCAGGATTACAGCCCAACGAACCACAACTTTGAGCAATCTCATCTTCGTGATGCGGGAATTTCAGGTCCATGCCACCACCGTGAATGTCGAAATGTGCGCCGAGGTATTTGGTACTCATCGCGGTACATTCTATGTGCCAACCGGGATTCCCATCTCCCCAAGGTGAACGCCAGATCTGCATGTCTTCCGGATTCGCCTTTTTCCATAAAGCGAAATCGGCAAAGAAGCGTTTTTCGTCTTGTGCATTGAGCGTTCTTGTCTCCTCAGCCAGTTCATCTACCTTGCGACCGCTGAGAATCCCATATTCGAAATTCTCGCTGTACTTTCGTACGTCAAAATACACGGAACCGTTCACCACATAAGCAAAACCATTATCCAGAATTTGCTCAATGAGTTCAATTTGTTCTTGGATGTGGCCCGTCGCTGTAGGCTCAATAGATGGAGGCAATAGGTTGTACAAGCGCTGTAACTCCTGGAATTTCACATTGTATTTATACACGATCTCTAGTGACTGTACTTGCTCCAAACGAGCAGCAGAACCGATGCTGTCTACTGCTTCGCCCAAACTGTTGGTGATGTGACCCGCATCTGTAATGTTGCGAACATATTTCACTTTGTAGTCGAGTAACAATAGGTAGCGGTAAATCATGTCGAAGTTGATGAACGTGCGCATATTTCCCATATGGGGTTCACTGTACAACGTCGGACCACAGACATACATCCCCACTCGACCGTGGTGAATAGGTTCGAACTTTTCTTTTTGTCCCGAAAGACTATTGTAAATCTGTAGTTTTCCCTGATGTATGCTCATTGTATTTGAATGTGTTCTTCTTGAATCTGTTTTCTAACGCCATTCCAAAGTTGAATTCTCTTTTCAATGGCGGTTAATGCTATTTCAGTACATTCAGCCCATTTATTGTCATCCTCGCCGCACAATTCAGCAATCATGTTTAACGAAATTGGACCATGTTCTTGTCCATCGACTTCAACATGTCGGTGCAAATAATACCTAAGTTTATCAAAGGATGAATTGGTGTTCTTTTCGATTTCATTTATTATTTCAATAAACATTTCAGGAATAATGTCTTCTCTCCCAAAAGTGAATGCCGAAGCGATCATGTGTATTTTTTGGGTTTGAATTACCTCAAAGGTAAAGGCCACAAAATCTTTTGTTTCTTGAGAAATTGGAAGGGATTTTAAGGTTTTTAATTCACCAGTTGCAACAAAATTTTCTATTATCGAAGTGTTTGCACCAATTTCCTTCATGGCCTCAATGTACAATTCATAATGGCTTGAAGGCACCCCCAGAACAATTTCATTAATGAAACGTCTCGTTTTCGGACTTCCTTTTGGGGTCCATGGAACAGTTGTACATGTTAAACCACTCTGAAGGGCTTTCAATAAACTCATAAAGTCCCAAACAGCGAAAACATGTTCTTCCATGAATGTTCGCATTGCATGAAGGGAAGTGAGCTCATTGTACAAGGGATGACCTAAGAGTTGTTCCCTTGCTGAAGCAATTTCTTTTTCGAGCTTGTGAATGTTTCCGTTCATTCTTTCAAAGTAATCCCAAGTTCTTTCAATTGATCTTCATTCAGTGGTGACGGTGCATCGATCATTGTATCTCGTCCACTGTTGTTTTTCGGGAAAGCAATGTAGTCACGGATAGATTCCGAACCTCCCATCGTTGCGACCAAGCGATCCAATCCAAAGGCCAACCCACCATGCGGTGGCGCACCATATTCAAACGCACTCATTAGGAATCCGAACTGTTCCTGTGCTTCTTCTTTTGTAAATCCGAGCAGATCAAACATGCGTGATTGCAGTTCGCGATTATGGATCCGGATCGAGCCTCCGCCCAATTCTACGCCATTCATGGCAAGGTCATACGCATTCGCGCGCACTTTGCCGGGATCCGTATTGATGAGGTGCATGTCTTCTGGTTTTGGGGAGGTAAAAGGGTGATGCATCGCGTGGTAACGACCGCTTTCCTCGTCCCATTCCAAAAGTGGAAAATCTAATACCCACAAAGGCTTGAAAATATTGGGGTTTCGCAATCCGAGTTCGTTCCCCATATGAAGGCGCAACTCGTTCATTTGCTTACGTGTTTTATCAAGATCTCCGCTTAAAACGAGTAACAAGTCGCCGGGTTTGGCGCTTGCTTTAGCCGCCCATTGCGCCAAATCTTCTTGTGAATAGAATTTGTCTACGGAGGATTTATAAGTTCCATCGGCATTGCAACGCACATAGACCAATCCTTTCGCTCCGATTTGCGGACGCTTCACCCATTCGGTCAGCTCATCGATCTGTTTTCGGGTATATTCCACACAGTCTTCTGCATTGATGGCTATTACGGCCTCGGAACTATCAAAAATGGCAAATCCCTTTCCTTTGGCTAAGTCATTCAAGCCCACAAACTCCATCCCGAAACGGATGTCCGGCTTATCTGAACCATACCGAGCCATCGCTTCAGCGTAATCCATTCTTGGAAATGGTTCGTTGAACTCCACTCCTCTCACCGTTTTAAACAGATGCTTGATCAATCCTTCGAATGTATTCAGGATGTCATCCTGTTCCACGAAAGCCATCTCACAGTCGATTTGTGTAAACTCCGGTTGCCTGTCAGCGCGCAAATCTTCATCGCGGAAACACTTTACGATCTGATAATAGCGATCAAATCCCGAAACCATCAACAATTGTTTGAATGTTTGTGGCGATTGTGGCAATGCGTAGAACTGTCCTTCATTCATGCGGCTTGGAACTACGAAGTCTCTCGCTCCTTCGGGAGTAGATTTGATCAATACAGGTGTTTCTACGTCGAGAAAGTTTTGCGAATTCAGATAAACGCGTGTTTCCAAAGCCACCTTATTGCGAAGCATGAGTTTTTGCTGAACTGGATTTCTTCTCAGATCAAGGTAGCGGTATTGCATGCGCAATTCATCACCGCCGTCTGTGTCGTCTTCAATGGTAAAGGGTGGAAGTTTAGCGGAGTTCAAAATAGTCAAGTTTTCGACTTTAATCTCGATCTCTCCGGTGGGGATATTTTTATTCTTACTTGAACGTTCTATTACCTTGCCTGTGGCTTGAATTACGAATTCACGACCCAGTTTTCTGGCTTGTTCGCACAAAGAGCTATTGTCTTCCATGTTGAAAGCAAGTTGCGTTATCCCGTAACGGTCACGCAGGTCAACGAAGGTCATGCCTCCCAAATCTCTAGAGCGCTGCACCCATCCGGCCAAGGTTATTTCTTTTCCAGCGTCATTGAGACGCAATTCTCCGCAAGTATGACTTCTATACATTTCTTTGAACTAAAGTGGAATATTTCCGTGTTTTTTATAGGGCAAGGTTTCGGCTTTGTTTTCCAGCATTTTAAACGCGGCGATTACTTTCGATCTGGTTTCTTGAGGAAGAATTACGTCATCCACAATGCCTCTTTCTGCCGCACGGTAAGGATTTGCGAACAATTCTGCATATTCTGTTTCTTTCTCCTTCCATTTGGCTTCCTGATCTGTGGCCTCAGAGATTTCTCGTTTGAAAATAATCTCTGCCGCCCCTTTCGCGCCCATTACAGCAATTTCAGCAGTCGGCCAGGCATAATTCATGTCTGCACCGATGTTCTTTGAGTTCATGACATCAAAGGCACCACCATATGCTTTACGAGTAATGACAGTGATCCGGGGAACAGTGGCTTCAGAAAAGGCATATAACAGTTTTGCACCATGCGTTATGATCCCGCGCCACTCTTGATCTGTTCCGGGCAGAAAACCGGGAACATCTTCAAATACAAGCAATGGAATATTGAACGAGTCACAAAAACGCACAAATCGAGCACCTTTTCTTGACGCATCAATGTCCAGTACCCCCGCAAGCGCTGCTGGTTGATTTGCTACTACACCAATAGTTCTGCCTTCTACACGAGCAAAACCGACAACGATGTTCTTTGCAAAATCTTCCTGAACCTCGCGGAAACTTTCGTCATCGATCACGCATTCGATCACCTTACGAATGTCGTAGGGTACATTAACGTTTTCAGGAAGTATATTTTTAATGGTTTCTAGCTTGGATTCTGTGAAGGAAAATTGTTTTGGTTGTGGGGGCAATTCCCTCGCATTTTGTGGGAAATAAGTGACCAGGTCTCTCACTTTTTTAAGACATTCAACATCGTTCGATGCCGTAAAATGATTCACGCCCGATTTTTCTGCATGTGCTTTTGCACCACCCAGCTCTTCCGAACTAACTTCCTCGTGGGTAACTGTTTTAACTACATTGGGACCTGTTACAAACATGTATGACGTGTCTTCTACCATGAAGATGAAATCTGTCAGCGCAGGGGAATATACCGCGCCACCGGCACACGGCCCCATGATCACCGAAATTTGTGGGATGACCCCTGATGCCCTTGTATTTCTATAAAAAATATCAGCATAACCCGCGAGTGAAACAACCCCCTCCTGAATTCTGGCTCCCCCGGAATCATTCAATCCGATCAATGGCGCACCGTTCTTCATTGCGAGGTCCATTACTCTGCAGATCTTGGCGGCATGTGTCTCAGAAAGTGATCCGCCCAACACGGTGAAATCCTGCGAAAAAACATACACCAATCTTCCATGAATGGTTCCAAAACCAGTAACCACACCGTCTCCCGGAAAATGTTGTTTATCCAACCCAAACGTAGTTGCACGATGTTCAACAAACTGACCTATTTCCTGAAAAGAATCCTCGTCCAAAAGCAATGTAATTCGCTCTCTGGCTGTTAATTTACCTTGCTGATGTTGTTTCTGAATACGTTGCTCACCACCACCAAGGAGTGAGGTCTGACGCTTGTTAAGTAAAGTTTCGTTCTTGCTCATTCGAAAGGGATCTCTGAATCACCACAAAGATAATGCTATAATCGGATCGAAAATTATGATTTCTTAAGGGTATATGGAATTGATTTTCATGTAACTTTGCCGAAACCAAAATTTATCATTTATGAAAAATCTTATGAAT
>JAJTDX010000159.1 GCA_021298235.1 Cryomorphaceae bacterium
CAGGATTTCTAAAAACACCCCACTCCGTGCAAATAATCAGTGCATCTGCATCCAGTAACGCTGTATACTCATTCTCTGCATAGGATATACTATCTCCGATCTGATTCCTGACATTGCTCATTGCTTCCGGATCATAAGCAGTCACAATAGCTCCATGTTTTAATAATGACTCAATCATATATAGTGCAGGTGCTTCACGAATATCATCTGTGTCAGGTTTGAATGCCAGTCCCCACATTGCTATTTTCTTTCCTTTCAGTTCACCTCGAAAGAAATTTTTGATCTTTGGAACAAGGACCGTTTTTTGATCCTCGTTCACATCCATAACAGCATTAAGGATCTCGAAGTTGAAATTGTACTCAGTTCCCGACTTTACAAGTGCTTGAACATCCTTGGGAAAACAAGACCCTCCATAACCGATACCCGGAAACAGGAAACGCTTGCCTATTCGCTCATCGGAACCAATTCCTATCCGAACTTTATCAACATCTGCGCCAACCAGTTCACAGAAATTAGCGATCTCATTCATAAATGTGATCTTCGTCGCTAAAAAGGAATTGGCTGCGTATTTCGTCAGTTCAGCCGATTTCTCATCCATAAAAATGATCGGATTTCCCTGGCGTACGAACGGTTTGTACAATTGCTCCATTACTTTCTCAGCTCTATCGGACGACGTGCCTATTACCACACGATCAGGCTTCAGAAAATCATCCACCGCAAAGCCTTCTCTCAAGAATTCAGGATTCGAAACAACATCAAACGGAACTTTCGCATGTTTAGAAATTGTAGCTTGAACCTTTTCAGCAGTTCCAACAGGAACAGTACTTTTATCTACAATCACTTTGTATTCCGTGATCAGCTTTCCTAGTTCCTCAGCTACACCAAGGATATATGACAGGTCGGCGGAACCATTCTCTCCAGGAGGCGTTGGTAATGCCAGAAAGATGATCTCAGCATGCTTGATCCCATCTTCAAGGCTTGTAGTGAAACTAAGCCTTTCGGCTTTAATATTGCGCTCAAATAGCACATCAAGGTGAGGCTCATAGATCGGAACCTCTCCATTTCGCATACGTTCGACCTTCTTCTCATCAATATCAACGCAAACAACCTGGTTACCGGTTTCAGCGAAACACGTTCCCGTCACCAATCCCACGTATCCAGTACCAACAACTGCAATTCTTTTCATTCCCGTTCGTTATATCTGAGCATTAATGAATTGAGCAACTGAGTCACAAATATGATCGAGCTGCTCTTGTTCCATTTCTGTATGGATAGGCAAGGAGATCACTCTTTGTGTTAACCAATCGGTGACTGGCAACACGGTATTATCACTTCCAAATGCTTCAAACATCTTCTGTCTGTGAGCCGGAACTGGGTAATAGATCATGGATGGCACTTCTTTAGATGCGAGAAATACATTCATCTCATCACGATCGACACCCTGCAACTGAAGGGTATACTGATGGAAAACGTGCGTTGAACCACCATCACGTACAGGCGTTTTAATCTGAGGGAATTGTGAAAAGAACTTGTCGTAATGATCTGCAACTTTTATCCGTGCAGCGATATAGTTATCCAATTCTCGTAATTTGATTCGCAATACGGCAGCTTGAATACTGTCCAAGCGTGAGTTGCATCCTACCACATCATGGTAGTAACGTTTACTCTGACCGTGGTTCGCAATCATACGCATCTTCATGGCAAGATCATCGTCATTTGTACAGATTGCTCCGCCATCTCCATAGCATCCTAAATTCTTCGATGGAAAAAAAGAAGTACAACCGATATGACCAATCGTGCCTGTCTTGGCAATCATTCCGTCGGAATGACGATAGTCACTTCCTATCGCCTGAGCGTTATCTTCAACAACAAACAAGTTATGTTTTATCGCAATTTTCATGATGGCATCCATATTCGCTGCCTGGCCATAAAGATGTACAGGTACAATGGCCTTTGTTTTCGTGGTTATTGCTGCTTCGATTGTACTGGGATCAATACAATAAGTATCCTTGTCCACTTCAACGAAAACAGGCTTCAGGCCTAATAATGCCATGACCTCTGTTGTTGCGATATATGTAAACGAAGGAGTGATCACTTCATCGCCCGGTTTTAGTCCAAGAGACATCAATGCGATCTGAAGTGCATCTGTTCCATTTGCACATGGAATAACATGCTTTACTCCAAGATACTCCTCAAGTTCACGCTGGAAGGCAGATACTTCAGGACCATTAATAAATTGGGCGTTTTCAATGACATTCAGGATAGCAGAATCGATCGCCGGTTTGATCTTCTGATACTGAGATATCAGGTCGACCATTTGAATTTTTTTCATTAAAGATGGATTTAACCGAATTTAAGGATGCAAAGATAATTGATAATTGTGATGGCTGAGCAGTTCAACAGGAAATTCTCAATTCTCAAACGCCAATTATTTGATGACCCTCAGAGCTTGAAATGGCATCCTAAAATCTACATCCCGAAAACCTGCTCGATATGATCCAAAACTTTTACTGAGGCCCCTCTGTTTTTCTCGACAAAATTTATTGTAATGGTGGATAATTCTCCTGATTGAGCCATAATTCGACTGTAAGCATTCTCAAATCCTTCAAGGTCTTTCACAGCATAACCAATACCTAAATGAATGAATTGAAAGGCTTCCGGAAATCGCTTGAACTTTGGCCCAAAAATAACAGGAAGTCCAAATACAGCCGGCTCCAGAATATTGTGAAGATTACCAGAAAAACCTCCACCAACATACGCAACATTACCATATGCATATGCACTCGCTAAATGACCGATCGTATTCAGAATCAAAACATGACCACCCGTTTGATCATCCGTAAAAAGGACCGCTCTTCCAGCCAATTTTCCCTTTAATTCCTTCACATGCTGATCATCCACATTATGCGGGGCAATAATGAATTTTCGATCCGGGTTCTTCAAGATAAATCGAACAATGATCTCCTCATCTTCGGGCCAGGAGCTTCCGATAATCACCGCAGTCTCTCCTTTGAGAAATGATTCAATACGTATGTTTGGCTCCAGTTGTTCTTTATTTTCGATCACTCGGTCAAATCGGGTATCTCCAGTAGTTTTGAAATTAGTGATCCCAATATCGCCAAGAAGTAGTGAAGAAACCTCATTCTGGGTGTAGAAAAAGTCGATATTCTTTAATGTTTCCCGAAAGAATCCTCCGTACCATTTGAAAAAACGGTGATCATTCCTGAAAAGGGAACAGATTGAAAAAATCTGAACATTTTGCTTTTTTGCTTCAAAAATATAGTTCGACCAGAATTCATATTTAACAAAGAAAACCTTGTCCGGATGAAAATGCAAAATAAAACGACGTGCATTCTCTATGGTGTCCGACGGCAAGTAAACTGCATGGTCAACCTTATGTTTGCGCTTTTGGTAATGCTCCATACCTGATGGAGAAAAGAAACTGACAAGAACAAACACGTCCGGATGTCGATCCTTCAAAAGGTTCATAACCGGCAAAGCCATATCGAATTCACCAAGCGAAGCACAGTGGAACCATATCACTTTCTCAGCAGAAATTTCGGGTAAACTTGGCAGCTTTTACCGCAAGTTCATAAAGGTGTATTCCGATGTTATACAGAAAATACATTAATCGAAATAATAATCCTTGGGCTGACGTTTGTAAAAAGGGATAAACCAGCCAGCTTTTATGCCAAACTGCAGATCCATTCTTGTATCCTGAGATACTGGAACATTAGGTTTATCATAGTTTTGATCTCTCCGGTTCTGAGTAAAGCCTTGCTGAGCATAGAAGCCGCCATAAAAGAATAGCCAAGAAACTCGTGCAGATTTGGACCGATTGTCAGGCGGTCATAGCCGCGTTTGTAATCCAACTCCAGTTGAGGAACCACCTGATCCTGGGTTTCAACTCTTAGTTTGTGTGCTAAATATCCTGCACCAATCTGAATCATAACACCTGAATTCTTGTTGGGACTAAACACGGGAATTATATAACCAACAGTCGCATTGATGTTAATCCCTCTCGAATAAACCAATACTTTCGCAATGTCACCGTTAGCATCCGTAATATTGCCGTAAGAATCTGTTAGGTGATCGAACAGTCCATAAAATTCATCAGTCGGCTCATCCGCATTGATTTGGTTGCCAAACATAAAATTGGCATCCATACCGAGGAAAACGTTTCTATTGCTTTTGTAACCAGCCATTATTCCGACGTGATTGAAGAAAGTGTAGCGATCTGCAAGATCTCCTCCCGACCACATAGCACCATAATGCACACCCACCAGTGGAGTCCCGATGATGGAATCCTGAACATTGCGCTGTGCAAGCGTAAGAAACGGAGAAAGTGCTATACAAAAGATGATTAATCTCATACATCAAAAATAAACGCAATTTGCGGGAAATAATGTGAATTAGTGCGAAATATTCAATTGAACCAGACTGGAAGGAGCAAGAAAACGCCTCACTTGGTCACAATCACGAACTATTTCTAACGAAAAACCAATTGATTTTTGTAAAAGAAGTGGTCGACAGATCTCTTCAATTCGACACAATCTATACTACTACAAACCAGTTATTCACCAAATCCTCTCGATTGTATTTCATTGTTTTTTTTGTGGTCCAATCAACAACTTGACAGCCTGCGTACTCGCATACACCCTGCCCTGCAGCTGTATCCCATTCCATTGTCGGAGCGAATCTCGGATAGCAATCAGCGGAACCCTCTGCCACCATGCACAATTTTAGAGAACTGCCAATAGAAATGAGTTTAACTTCTCCATGTTTAACTTTAAGCTCGTTGATGAAATTTTCCGTTTCGGTTGACATATGCGATCGACTTGAAACAACTGTATAAACTGAGCGGTCTTTTCTAAGCGGTAATCGGGATCCTTTAAGTAATAAATCGTCAGAAAAACGCGAAACACCGCTAACTTTATACGATCCCAGTCCTTCTAAACCAAAATACAAATCTTTTAATACGGGTGAAAAAACAATTCCCATTTTAACCTTTCCGTTTTCGATCAAAGCTATATTGACTGTAAACTCGCCATTTCGTTTGATGAACTCCTTCGTGCCGTCCATTGGATCAACAATCCACAACTGTTCCCATTTTTTACGTTCTTCAAAAGGAATTGCCCTTCCCTCCTCGGATAAGACAGGAATACCTGTTGCCGTTAAAAATTTCATGATCACCCGATTTGAAGCAATATCGGCTTTTGTTAAGGGTGAATTGTCAGACTTAACATCAATATATAAATCATTGGAATTATAAATGTCAATAATTGCCTCACCTGCTTCCAGAGATGCCTTTATGGCAATCTCGAGTAATTCTTCCGGAGTATGTTTGCTGTCTGGCATTTCATTCTACGAGTTGTGATCACTAAAAATATGTGTTAGAAACATTGAAAGTACTCAATCATTTGAATAGAATAATTTTGGCTTCAAGCTACTGATGATCTTTTCAGCACAATCCAATGGGGTTGAATTTACAGTGTCTATTATGATGTCCGGATTGATAGGCTCCTCATAAGGGGAAGATATCCCGGTGAAATTGGGAATTTCTCCAGCACGGGCCTTTTTGTATAACCCTTTGACATCCCTTTTTTCACAAATATCTAGTGGTGCATTCACGTAGACCACCATAAAATCATCCCCTAAAATTTGCCTCATCATATCCCGATCCACCTGCAAAGGAGAGATAAATGCAGCAAGGACAACAGTACCACTGTCAACAAAAAGCTTGGCTACCTCGGCGATCCTTCTTAAATTCTCTTTTCTGTCTTCTGCTGTGAATTTCAAATCTTTATTAAGCCCCAAACGAATATTGTCACCATCAAGCAGATAGGTCTTGTACCCATCACGATTCAGTTTCTTTTCTACCAAATTGGCTAATGTAGACTTTCCGGAGCCACTCAAACCGGTGAATAGCACCATTATCGAATTGTGTCCAAAATGCGCGTTCCGCAAAGAACGGTTAATTTCATAATCTTGTTTTACAATATTTGGTGAGATGGATGCTTGTTCTTGATCATATTCTTGCACAACTTCCAGAAGCCCAAAATCAGTGCGGTGCCAAACTCTTTCATGAAGATAATAGAGCCCCATCTTTGTCACGAGCTCCAACCCTCCAAGTTTCAAGCCGACCAGAGGATCGCCTGAAATCAGCCATCCCATGAACATAGTGTCCATTGTTCCAACCAATCTCCAAGTTATCGTTTTTAGGACGTGTCTTACATGACTCTTTTCAGACTTAAAAACATGCGTGCGGTACCAGATTCTTTCATGGAAATAATACAGCAACAATTTCGTGATAACCTCTGCACCACCAATGGCAGTTCCGATTTTCGGATCACCGGAAATAAACCAAGCAAGAATGATCGTATCAATCGTACCAATTATTCTCCAGGTAAACGTTTTGGCTATATGCCGTTTACGCGAAAAGTGTTTCATTTTAGGTTGTTCAGTCTACGAAATTAAATGAATCTTTTGAATGTAAAAAACATTGATGCTAGGTCTTGGTATTTTCTCCGTTCTGTAAACCCTTAGAACCACCTTCGAGCAGTTTACGAGCACTTCAAATTCGTAGGTTTACAATCACTGGAATAATTCCAATTCTGTTTACCGCATCAACTGAATAGCTTAATGGCCATATCCTCAAATCTTTCAGCTGGTGTTTTTATCCCTTCCAATCGATTATTTGCATTGCTTGGCGATCTGATCGATTATAAAAATGTTGTACTTCCCTCAATAAACTTTCGATAAAATTGCGCTTGATTGAACGATTGGGAAGCAGCGCAATGACCTCTCGAGCTGGAACTAAAATGTTACCTGATGCATGAATATGTTTTAAATAAGAACGATTGTTATCATTCAGATGATAGAATTCAGGCACCAATGAATAACCTCCATCCTGCTCCACCATTTTCATCAACAGTTCCAAATTACCACCTTCGTAATTCCAGGAATGAACTATATTTTCTTCCTTTAACTGACAAAAACTGATCATCTGGGTACGCAGACAATTCCCCTTACTGAGCAACCAAGGATGTAAATCGGCAAGTTGTTCGGTCGAGATGCTTTCGCCTTCTATCGTTGGTGTATATGCAAATATCTCCTCGGTATACAACGGGATCGTTCGTACTTTGGCATCGTTGTGTGAATAGATCAAGCACCATGTAAGCTGCTATAGTCGGAATTATCCCAATCCTGATCTGTTCCTTAAATTCACCTTTCATCTTTTTTGCTATACTTCCAATCTTGTCGTTCTCACTTAAGATCTCTCGTATAACAGGGATGAGTTCTTCACCGAAAATAGTCAACTCTAGTGGACTCCTTGAACGATCAAAAATGGGATAACCAAGAAAATCTTCCGCCTTCTTAACCTGCATGGAAAGAGTAGGTTGAGTGACAAAACAGCTTTCACTCGCCTTTTGAAATTGCTTGTGTTCACTCAACGAAAGAATATATTGCATCTGCTGGATCGAAAGCATATAGATTAAATTTATAGCTCTATAAATTTAATCAATTAATCTAATGGGTTACTCTTGTTATTTTTGTTCATCAAATGAAACTTGGATTGCATGAAAGTCTAAAGACTTTTGAAGTACAGTATATTTTCAATGATCCACTTGATCATTACAAACACCATATGAATTTTGAATAGAACCATATAAGTATTAAATTTGTTCATAGAATATAAACACAAACAATCAAATAAAAAATGGGAGTATTAGTCGGTAAAAAAGCGCCATCATTTAAAGCGGCTGCAGTAGTTAACGGAGGTGAGATCGTAAATGATTTCACTTTGGATCAGTATCTTGGAAAGAACCATGTGGTATTTTTCTTCTATCCGAAGGATTTCACATTCGTATGTCCTTCCGAGCTACACGCATTCCAGTCAAAGTTAGGAGAATTCGAAGCTCGTGGGGTGAAGGTAGTTGCATGTTCAACAGATACAGAAGAGTCGCATTGGGGATGGTTACAAATGCCCAAGAATCACGGAGGTATACAAGGTGTAACATATCCTATAGTTGCTGATACATCCAAGACGATCTCCGAAGCATTCGGAGTATTAGCAGGAGAGTACGAGTACGATATGGAAGGTAACTTGACAGCTTCAGGTCCAATGATCGCATACCGCGGTTTATTCCTTATCGACAAAACAGGTACTGTTATGCACCAGTTAGTGAACATGTTCCCACTAGGACGTAATGTTGATGAAGCGTTAAGAATGGTCGATGCACTTCAGTTCTTCGAAGAGAACGGGGAAGTTTGTCCTGCTAACTGGCACAAAGGGGACGAAGGCATGAAAGCTGACTTCAAAGGTGTTGCTGAGTACCTTTCAAACCACTAATAATAACTTTTAGAGAAGTCAAAGCCGTTCGTTTGGACGGCTTTTTTATTTAAATCACTTCGGGTCCTTCAATATAATTCAAGTCTTTCCCAAAGGTCTCTTTCAAACGGGAAATACTCAACAAAGCCAGTCCTATGAAGATTGTACCAACAAGAAACGCAGCAGTACCATCTGTCAATGATGAAGCGAGTATTCCAAATAAAAGGGTGATAAGGTTCACCGAACCACGAACAAAGTTTGGGATCGTATTCGCTGCTGTAGAGCGGATATTGGTTCCAAATTGCTCTGCTGCAATTGTAACAAAGATGGCCCAATAACCTGTTCCTGTACCCAAAAGGAAACACATGAAATAATACGTGCCCAAGGAAATATCCTTCAAGAAGAAAAGGAAGATAATCGTTGAAATAAGTGTGAAGATGAGATACACGTATACAACGATCTTACGGCTTTTAAGGATCTGACTCAAAATCCCTGACAAAAGATCCCCGAAAGACAAACCGATATAAGCATACATAACCGCTGTACCGTTTACAACATCCTGAACACCAAGCCAGGGTCCGAAGTTATCTTTTGAATTCATGATCAACAGTCCAATCACATACCAGATAGGGATACCTATCAGAACACAATGCATGTACTTGACCAAATTAGAAGGATTTCTAAAAATCAGCTTCAGATCCCCCTTCTTGACTGATTCTTTGTGACGTACATTTTTAAAGAAATCGGATTCAATAGTACCAACCCTCATCAGGAGCAGCACCAATCCCATAATACCTCCAATGATGTAAGCCACTTGCCAATTAGCAAATTGCATTCCCGAAATATCGTAAAAGAAGGTTCCGATAGCTTGACCTTTTGCACCCACCAGTGAGGCAACAACAGCTCCGAGTGCACCAAAGGTCACAATGATCATCGTTCCGTATCCCCTTTTTTCTTTGGACATCATCTCTGAAACGAGTGTTATTCCTGCTCCTAGTTCACCTGCAAGTCCTATCCCGGCAACGATTCTAACAGCTGCATAAGTAGGAATATCGGTAACAAAGGCATTCGCAATGTTGGCAACAGAATACAAAAGAATAGAGCCGAAAAGAACTTTCAACCGTCCCTTTTTGTCACCAAGTATTCCCCACAAAAGCCCTCCAATCAACATACCAAGCATCTGCATGTTGAAGAG
>JAJTDX010000059.1 GCA_021298235.1 Cryomorphaceae bacterium
GGTAGATACTCTGCGCTGCTCAGAGAACAACCGTTCTGTTTTTCGAAAAGCTGTTTGCCATGCGAAAAGAATGTTCTGGGGAGTGACCTTCCCATTGAATCCTTCCATTTTAACGGTGTAGTCCAAATCGTAGGCGTTGCTGTTGAGGGCGTATGAATACGTGATCTTTTCGCCGTCTGAGAGGGTAGAGGTTAGGGTGATAGCGCTATTGCTCTTCGAAACCACTTCAAATTCGAGTCGACCTGTGCTTATTGTTTTACCATTTAGCTTAAACTTAAGCTGATTAACCGCATCGCCATTTTTAAAAAGCTGGAGCGGGTCTATTTTTTTTACACCCTTTTGCTTTCGTTTTTTAGCAAAATCTCTGTACGCCTCAAATTCCTTAAGCCATACTGAAGAAACCTTTCCTCCCTTAGTGGAAAATTCTACGATTAGTTTTTCATTTTCTAAGCGAACGAGCTGTTCTTTACGGATTGTAGTCGGAGTTGATTTGTCTGATTTACTTGATTCTTTGACTTGTTTAACCTCCTCAGCTTTCTTGTTTGAAGCCTGTTCATTTTCTTTCTTTCTTTTTTCGGCCAACTCAATTTCTTGTTTACGGAGCTCTTCTTCCGACGGCTGGTTGATAATGGCAAAAACTGACAGGATCAACCCGATCAGTACTAAACCTATGAGTGAATTTCTATCCATCATTGTTTCTTATTTTTTATAGCAGCATCAATGAATGCCACGAATAGGGGATGTGGTTTTGCAACTGTACTTTTGTATTCGGGATGAAACTGAGCACCGACAAACCAAGGGTGATTTTCAAGCTCGACCACTTCCACAAGTCCTGTTTCTGGATTTTTACCAGTAGGGATCATTCCTGCTTTTTCGAATTCTTCTAAATAGGTATTGTTGAATTCATATCGGTGTCTGTGTCGCTCAGAAATTCGATCGGTGTTGTATGCTTTGGAAACATGAGATCCAGGTCGAAGTTGACAATTGTATGCGCCAAGCCTCATAGTGCCACCTTTCTCCTCAATGTTTTTCTGCTCTTCCATCATACTGATCACAGGGTGTTTACAATCTTCTGAGATCTCAGTGGTGTGCGCATCTTTTAACTTCAACACGTGTCTCGCGAATTCGATAACTGCGCATTGCATCCCGAGACAGATACCGAAGAAAGGTATCTTGTTTTCTCTAGCGTATTTAACCGCTTCAATTTTTCCTGAGATACCTCTAGAGCCGAAACCCGGAGCCACTAAAATACCATCAAGACCTTTTAATTCCTCTTCGATGTTGGAATTGCTCAATTTCTCTGAATGAATCCATTTCACGTTTACTCTCGCCTCGTTGGCCACGCCGGCATGAATGAACGATTCACTGATAGATTTATAGGAATCCTTGAGCTCGACATATTTTCCTACAAGACCAATATTGACTTCCTGTTTTGGGTTTTTCAATCGGTTGAGAAATTCCTTCCACTGATCAAGCTTCGGCGAGGACTTAGCCGGTAATGCAAGTTTATCTAATACCACTTTATCAAGCTCTTCCACCTGCATAAGAATTGGCACGTCATAAATCGATTCTGCGTCTCTTGATTCAATCACAGCATTCATACTGACGTTGCAAAATTTTGCAATCTTCTTTCTTAAGGTGAGATCCAATTCATGTTCTGTTCGACAACAAAGGATGTCTGGTTGAACACCTAATTCCAGTAATTGCTTTACAGAATGTTGTGTCGGTTTGGTCTTTAATTCTCCGGCCGCTGCAAGATAGGGTACAAGGGTAAGGTGAACCACGATACAATCGTTTTCAAACTCCCACAACATTTGTCTAACTGCTTCTACATATGGGAGAGACTCAATATCACCAACTGTACCACCGATTTCAGTGATTACAATGTCAAACTGCCCACTTTTTCCGAGAATTTGAATTCTATTTTTTATTTCATCCGTAATGTGCGGAATTACCTGAACGGTTTTACCGAGAAACGCTCCTTGCCGTTCCTTTTCTATTACTGATTGGTAAATCCGCCCAGTTGTAACATTGTTTGCTTGTGAAGTGGGAACATTCAAAAAACGCTCGTAATGACCAAGGTCAAGATCAGTTTCAGCACCATCATCGGTCACAAAACATTCTCCGTGTTCATAAGGATTCAAGGTGCCAGGATCGATGTTTATATAGGGATCTAGCTTTTGAATCGTAGCGGAATAACCTCTGGCTTGAAGCAGCTTCGCGAGAGATGCCGATATAATACCTTTTCCAAGAGAAGACGTAACACCCCCGGTTACAAAGACATATTTTGTGGAATTAGACATAGGAGAATTTCTGTAACTACGGGATGCAAATTTAGCAGATTCAATTCAAGGACAACCGAAAAAAGAATGGAATTGTAAAATAATATCCACAATTCAGTAGGACCAGCTGTCATTAACCCCACCATTGAAATACAGTATGGAGGATCTCGCTTTTTTCGAATCAAAAACCGGGCATCCTTGTTCGTCTAGAACAGGATAGTGTGGTGTATTTCTCTTTACACATCGAGGGAGCCATACGAGGTCGTGCATGGCACGGTTTTGTAGATAATGTCTTAATTTTTCACTGTCCACTCCAACTTTATAGCTAAGCCAGCTGTAATTGCCTAACATGTGATCAAAACCAAAATAAGCAATGCCATGACTTGTCTTTCCAAAAGGCTTGTCTTCTAAAATGCGGAATCCGTTAGGACACCCCTTAAAGGCAACCTTAGTCCAGTTTGTTTCTGACGTTTCACCTGTCCAGATAGAAAAACCAGCTGAATATTTCCAAGAGCTATCACGATAGGCGAGGGCGATATGGCCTGTTCGAAATCTGTCCTTGCCCTGACCTCCGAAAATATCGTTTTCGAACAATAGAGAAAAATTTTCAACATGTACCCCCCATCCACCAGATCGCTGGGAGGAGCCAATGTTGTCTTTGTACCAAATGTAATTGTACGCCAGCCCGAGATTTCGTTTTGTATTGTGGAAGAGACCATTGAGTTGAAAATCTTCATGTGTATTTTCATTTCCAGCAAGTAAAACTAATCCGGCAGAGCATCTCGACTGAAAAAAACGCCGTCGATCTCCAAGATCTGACAGTCGAAATGTCAACTGTTCCCCCATGTTCAACTGATAAAATCGGTCTGTAAAAAAGGAATTGAGGTGAATTCCGAAATTATTGGTGTGTGTGCCGAACTGAAAAGTCACTCCTGCTTTCCAGCCAAACTTTGGGTTTTCTGTGAATTGAGAAAAACACTTTAAAGGAAGAAGTGCCAAGAAAAGTATTCGCATGCGCATAAAACAAAAGTGCCAAAAAACATTCCAAAAGACTATATTGGGGAGCGCAGCTGATTGGCTGGTTTTCATATGGTTTGTTAGTTTTTTTAGCCACCTACGCAGAGTCCCCCGAGAAAATAGACCTTTCCTTTTTATTAAATATTTCCTCTCTTTTATTTTTTGGACTTGGATTCACACATCTGATGAGAACTTATTTTCTGAAAACCAATTGGTTGGATGTCAAGTTGTTTCCGCTTATCCCAAGAATACTTCTAATCTCATTCATATGTTCCTTGTGCATTGGGATTGGAACAGAGCTGGTCGGCATTCTTGCATCCACTAAAGATACACCCTTTGATCTTTTAGACTCATTAATTACAGTTTTTGCACTTTTAATCCTGGTGATCTTCTGGAATTCAGTGTATTTTACCTTTCATTTCTTTCAGAAATCGCGTCAACAGGAATTGAATAATATTTCTTTGGAGGCAAGCAGGAATGAGATTGAATTAAAAAATCTTCTTTCCCAGCTGAATCCTCATTTTTTGTTTAATTCATTGAATAGTATTCGTGCATTGATAGATCTCGAACCAAAAAAAGCGAAAGATGCTGTAACAGCTCTTTCTTCCTTGTTAAGAAAATCATTGCTAATTGGAAAAGAAGAGCTTGTTACGATTTCTGCAGAATTGGAATTAGTGGACAGTTATCTGCAATTAGAAAAAATAAGATTTGAGGAACGTCTTACAATACAATTTGATATAGATTTAAGCATGAACAAAGAGCTTATTCCTCCCTTTTGCATACAAACACTTGCCGAAAACGCTATAAAACATGGGATATCAAATTTAAGTAACGGAGGATTGATAATTGTACGTACTTTTAAGGAAATGAATCGTTTGTGTATCGAAGTGCGCAATACAGGTCGGGTATTAAAAAAAAGAGGAGAGGGGATAGGAATAAAAAACATTCAAAGACGTTTGGATTTGCAGTTTAAGGGCGCAGCTTCTTTTGAATTAATACAAACGAAAAATGAAGTGATTGCTAAAATTATGATTGACAATTAAACATGAAGAATGTCAGAGCTATAATTATTGATGATGAGAGACTTGCGAGGGAAGAGTTAAAGTCTTTGCTGAAAGAATTCCATGAAATAGAAGTCATTGATGAAGCAAAAAATGGGGAAGAGGCTTTGAACAAAATTCGATTGTTGACGCCTGATTTACTCTTTTTAGATATTAACATGCCAGAAATAAACGGCTTGGAACTCCTAAAAAGATTGGAAGTGATTCCAAAAGTGATTTTTATAACCGCATATGATCAATATGCCTTATCAGCATTTGAAGTAAAAGCAGCTGACTATATATTGAAGCCGATCGAGCCTTTGAGATTAAAAGAGGCTCTTGACAAAGTATTACAGTCAGATGATGATTTCGTTTCACCGAAACTTAATTCATCTGTACGCAAAAACCGAAAGCTTACCCTAAGTGACAAAGTATTTATCAAGGATGGCGAAAAGTGTTGGTTCGTTGAATTGAGTAAAATTCGCATGTTGGAATCAGACGGAAACTATGTGAAGGTGTATTTTGACAATTTCAGACCGCTCATCCTCCGTTCATTAAATAGCCTAGAGGAGAAATTGGATCCTGAATATTTTTTTAGGGCAAACAGAAAATTTATTATCAATCTGCAATGGATCAATGGTATTGAAAATTGGTTTAATGGCGGCTTACAAGTGGAGCTAAAAGAAGGCGAGAAAATCGAAATCTCCAGAAGGCAGGCAATTCGTTTTCGGGAAATTATGAGTCTTTGAATAAACTCAGTCAATCAGTTGAATGCCTTCCGGCGTGATATCTATATGCCTGTTTTTGTATAATTTCCCAACTGTTTGCTTGAATAATTTCTTACTCATTCCTGCAATTTCACGTATCTGATCTGGGTCACTTTTATCTGTTAAAGGCAGTAATCCTATTTCTTTCACGAGGGACATCAGTTTTTCTTCAGCATCATCAAATCTCTTCACGCCAATTTGTTCAAGCCTGATATCCAACTTACCATCCTCACGTACATTCAGCACATACCCTCGCAAGCGTTCCCCTCGTTTTAGTGGCTTGTTGATATCGTTTCTGTAAATAATTCCTTGGTAGAGATCGTCTGCAATAACCTTTAGTCCAAGATCTGTTTTTTCACAGATTAAAAGTTCCACCTCTTTCCCTGCTAAGTCGAAATCTGAGCAAGGCTTGAGAAATTTATTAACTTTCATGGATGCATAGAGTCGATCGGTGGCCTGGTCCAATTGTAGAGTAACCAGATAAGATTTTCCCTCTTCCATCCGCTGATTTTGCTCCTTGAATGGTACAAGCAGCTCTTTTTCTAGTCCCCAATCCAAAAAAGCACCATACAAATTAACCGAGGTCGTCTTCAAATAGGCATAACCATATAAATTAATCTTTGGATGTTCGGTGGTTGCTACTAATCGGTCCTCGGAATCCTTGTAAAGAAATACGGTTATTTTATCTCCAATCACTGCTCCCTCTGGTGTATATTTTCCCGGCAAGAGAACATCATTACCTTCCTCATCTCCAAGATAAGCACCAGGCGCGGTAAAACGCAGTATTTCAAGAATGTTGTACTCGCCAAGAATCATCCCCTTAAAAGTAAAGGTTGGATGCCGGCTTGGATTTGAGGATCAAGCAAGGAAGCTTACTTTCATTCGTGATAAGTGATTGCGCAAAGGTGTCGAACTGAGGCAATAAACTTTCAGTATGATAGGCAATTGCCACCATATCAATTTCATTTTTTTGCGCATATGCAATGATCTTTTTTGAATAAGACCCTCCGGGAGGTATCAGCTCCACTATACATGGAACCTTACGTTCTTCGTATTGATTCTTTACGATTAGAATTCTATTCTTCATCTTGATGCTCAACGATTCATCGTGTTGTTTTTCACCTACTACATGAACCTTTGCGCCAAAAATTGCGGCCAAGTCTCCGGCATTGTTGATAATCTGTAAGCTCTCTTTTGTAAGGTCAATCGGCACGACAATATTCTTAATATCCCTGATAGGTGTGTCCTTTTGAAGAATAATAAATGGTGTGTCAGAGCTGGTAACAACTTTCATAGCATTGCTCCCTAATAATTTTTGAAGTCCTAAAGCACCATGAGTACCCATGATAATTAATTGGGCCCCATCTTTTTTTGCCAGACTACTTATCTGATCGAAAATCGATCCTTCTCTCACGGATTTTGAAAAGGTGACTCCACTGTGAACCTCTGCCTTTGAGATTATTTCATCCAACTTAGCTATAGCTTTTGGTGCATCTGACTTAGAAGCTACAACGTGAAGAAGTCGAATTTCAACATTAACATGTTTTGACAAGTGGATGGCATATTTCAATGCAACATCTCCAACTGGTGTGAAATCATGGGGAACAAGATAGAGGTTTGAGCTCATGTATTATTGTTAGTACTTCAAAATTAGACAATTCCCATGGTTTAAAAGGATATATTTATTCACATTGGACTGCTGAAAAGGTAATATTAATTTCTTTTTTTACGAGACGAGTTGCCTGATCCAGTTGTTGTATTTAGGGAGTTTGGATTTCGTTTATCCCGTTTATTAATCTTTTTATCCAACTTTTCTTTTTTCTCTTGTTCTTCCTTGTTTTCTTCTCCTGGCAACGCCGACTTATGTTCTGAACCACCTGCAGGTGCATTGGCATCCGAAGGGTTCTGCCATTTATCTTTTATTTGTTGCTTTTCAATTTTCCCAGTCTTCTCGTTCCGAATATACACCTCTTTTGTAGTCCCATCCGCTTTATTGACACCGATCACATCCTCTTTCAATTCCCATTTATCACCTTTGAAATAAAATGCGTCATAGGATAAGTCGGGAACATAAAAGGAATAAAACCCCACCAATGCAGGTGACTCCGGTGACAAATGATCGTAAATTATTCGGTCATACTCAGGTTCATATTTCAGAGAAATCGATACTTTTTTTGAATGCTCGAAGAACACTCTCTTGACTGTGGTTTTATTGATTTTGAATACCGGGCTGCCTAATTTTGGTTTTCCTCCTGTAAAATAGAGTACATCAATGAGCTTAATGGTACTCGAGGAATTATTTCCGTCCCATCCCAATAAAACATATGCTTGTTTGGATCCTTTTGCCTTAGGTATAATTTTATAATATAGCGCACCGTACCAATGCTCTTGATCTAAAATTCCCTCAGGTTTTTGGGGTAGGTTAGGGTCCTCTACTAATTCACTTAATATAATTTCATTTCTATCTTTTTTCAAAACGAAACAAACATAACGCTGAGTTTGATCGGAAAGCTCTACATTCCAATTTACAATGCGAACCAGGCCATCCGGACTATCCACAAAACCAATGGTCTTCAAGTCCTGAAAAGTGTATTCAATTGCTCCGGGCTTCCGAAGCGTTTGCTCCATATATTTCTTAAGTATTTGGTTAACACTGTCCTTTTCAGAATCTTTCGTTTGAGCTCTCAATGAATTCAAAATCATTGAAAGTGTATCTTCCCGAAACCTCATTTCGGAAAAATCAGAGTTTTGACCTAAACTTAGTTTAGTCAAAACCATGAAAAGAACCGAAAGAAGGCATTTATTCATATGCGTAAGAACGTTTAACTTAAGGTTTTGTTACTCTTCAAGAACAAGAAGCGTTAAATTAGGCAGAGGAATACCGTCCTGCTTTAGTTTCATAATGATTTGTGCACGGTGATAGGTATTGTGTTCAAGAACACTAAATAGGAAATTAAATCGTTTTTCCAAATCAGTTTCGCTTTGCTCGAGCAAACTCAAGGTTGTTCTATAGTTTTCGACTTGAAGTTTTTCAAACCAAGAGTTCGGCAGCATGTCCCATTCGTCTGATTCCGGTTTTGTAGCAGCAAATCTACAATTGAATATATGGTGAATGTTCAGAACATGAGAAACAAGCTTTGTTATTTCGAGCGACACTTGATCTTCATATACCTCCAGGTGTCTGATTAGCGCAAGATTCATGAGGTGATCTCGCTGCAATTTTGACATCAAAAGTGACTCCATTAACGAAGCATTTTGAGCGCTGCAATTGTTTCCGATGGCTCCGCAGAGTTGAACACAAAACTTCCGGCAACAAGCACATCAGCACCTGCTTTTACAAGCTCTGCACCTGTTTCAAGATTCACGCCCCCATCTACTTCAACTAGGGCTGAAGAACCAGTTTTGTGGATGAGATTTTTTGTTTGTTCTACCTTCAAAATTGCATTTCGAATGAATTTCTGTCCGCCAAAACCTGGATTTACTGACATAATTAAAACCAGGTCTAACTCATGGATAATATCGACAAGCAGATCAACTGGTGTATGCGGATTTAGGGCAACACCGGCTTTCATTCCCTCTGATTTAATCGCCTGAACAGTTCTGTGAAGATGTGTACAAGCTTCGTAATGAACAGTAAGTATATCTGCACCGGAATTTTTGAAGTCAACGATATATTTGTCTGGATCTTGAATCATAAGATGTACATCCAAAGGACGTTGTGCATGCTTCTTAATCGCTTGAATTACAGGGAATCCAAAGGAAATATTTGGAACAAATGCTCCATCCATTACATCCACGTGGAACCAATCGGCAGCAGAGGAATTGATCATTTCAACGTCACGCTGAATATTTCCAAAATCACAAGAGAGAACAGAAGGGGAGATTAGAACAGCCATTTTAGTGTAAAGTTAAAAAGTATTTCACTGCATCATGAGCTTCAGGTAGGGTTCGTCACGCGCATAGATATCCTGATAAAAAATCATCCTGTCCCGATCAGCCACCACTGTTTTATATTCAACATATACCGGGACCGGATCTAAAAGCTTCAAATCCATATGCTCATTTAACGTTAGCAAACTATCTATCATCATTCCATTGACAGGATTTGATTTCTTTCTGACAGAATCATTGGTAAGGATCGTTTTTGCCAAACTATCGGGGAATTGACACCTCATGCACCCATGAGACATGGCACGCACATCCCTGCTGAAGAGGTATTTCGTTGGGGTATCGTGGATGTAAACGCTGTATTGACTGTGGAACTCGAATTTCACAATGCCAAGACTGTTGTGTGTTCCTGGTTGTTGGACCAATTTGTACGGAAAAGTATTTTCACGTATTCGTTTCCATCCAACAGTCGACGGATCGATTTCTGTTTCGCCCCTGTAGATCTTGTAATGGTTTTTTGCTAAATAATTTGGATTTGCCTTTACGGAAGGAAGCACCTCTTTTCCTGCAATAGAGTAGGGGACATTCCAGTAAGGGTAGAGCACTATATTGTGGATTCTTGAACGTAATTCGGGCGTCATGTGTTCCGGTTTTCCTACAATAATCCTATGCGTTTGCATGAGGGTATCTCTGATGACCAAGCGCAATAGGTATTCGGGAATATTTACATGAACGAACTTTTGAAGGGAATTTATCATGGCGGCGAATTTTCTCGAGGACCAACGCAGCCCTATAGGCTTTGTGTAAATTGGTTTCTTGAAGAGCTACTGCAGTTGATGTGCCGACCAGTCCGTCTTCTCTCAATCCATTGTCCTTTTGGAAGGTTTTCAAAGCAGTGATGTAGGTTTCCAAATCCGGATTGAGCGAATCTAAATACCTTTTATTGACTAAGGATTCTGTGGCTTTTTGTTGAGCGTTAAGGCTATCATCTTTCTCCAAAGGGACAGACAATTTGTTGTTTTCGAGTCCGTAAATCTTGCAAAATCTGTAAAGCTGCAAGGATAGAAATCTGTAGTTGCTATCTTTAGAACCCTGAAGAAAAATCAATTTTTCGATGTTTCCAGAACTCCTCATATTTAAAAGTGAATCCAATTTTTGTTGGGAACAGAATGCTTCCGGAAGGTATTTCTTTTCAGTGAGATCCATAAATCCATCGTTCAGATCATTTACCATCCTAGACAAACGGGCTGTAAGTATCAACTCCTGGTCGATCCACAAAAGATTTTTTTTACGAAGCGAGTTGATTTGCATTCTGTTTTGCGGAATTCCATACCATATGGATCGATCGAGAATGGTTTTAATGGAATTGCCCTCTGCATTTCTTGTTGAATCATTGATCCAAAGTGGGCTATATTCACGACCGGCGTAAAAATCTTTCATCCATTGTGCCTGATCAGCACTAAATCCAAGATCCATTAGATATTCTTCAGAAACGGCTTTTTCTATTTTTTCACGGATTGGAATGGAATCATTCTTGAAAAAATCCTTAATCGTTGGTTTTTTGGTTGTGGTTGAACACGATGCAAAAAGCACCAAAAAGGAGCAATAAAGCACAAACCAACGAATCATACTGCAAGTATAATGTGTATTTTTGCCCGATACCGAAAAAGATATCATTATTTATCGACCATTAGATCAATGTCTTTAAGCATTTTAACCTTAATCCTGCTCAGTACAGTTATCATTTCCATCAATGGATTCAATAACCGTGGGCTGCTGGAAAGATGGATGTACATTCCGTACGAGGTAAAACATTACAATGCGTTTGACCGAATATTTAAGCATTTGTTTGTTCATGCCGATGTGATGCATTTATCATTCAACATGTTGTCCCTATATTTTTTAGGTGAATTTCTTGAATACCAACTTGTAGATTCTTATGGTTTAGGTCGAGGGGAGTTGCATTTTCTCACCCTCTATTTTGGTGGTGGACTCTTTGCTACATTGTTTCCGTATATCAGAAACCAAAACAATCCGTCTTACAGGTCCCTGGGTGCGTCAGGTGCTGTTTCTTCAGTAATATTTGCAACCATCCTCTGGAATCCAACCATGCCTTTGGCGATTATGTTTATTCCAATTGCCATTCCGGCATATATTTTCGGACCTTTGTATCTGGCATTTGAGTTTTGGGCAGATAGGAGGGGAGGAACGGGAATTGCACATGATGCGCACATAGGCGGAGCACTTTTTGGGATTATATACACCTTAATAATCAACCCGGATACCGGAAGATTCTTTTTATCTTTAATTTTCGGATAAGTCATATGCTTTACATTAACAATAACGGAACTATTCTTTCCAACGATGCTCCAACCATACAAGCTGGAAATCGTGGACATGTCTATGGCGATGGAGTATTTGAAAGTATTCGTATCATGAATGGTGTTCCATTGAACATGGAAAATCATATCACAAGACTTTTGGAAGGTGCTAAGGCTATCAAAATGAGACCTGCAAGTTTCTTTACAACGCAATTCTTTCACGACAAAATCGTTGAGCTTTGTGAGAAATCTGAAATATCAGGAGGAGGACGATGCAGAATTTCTCTAGATCGTGTTACGGGTGGAGCCTACAAGCCGGAATCTAATGAAGCGACTTATTTCATTGAAGTCTATCCCTATGAGTCGAATAATTTTGAAATGAATTCCAAAGGGTTGGAGATTGACTTGTATACCGACATCAAAAAACAAAAGAATTTTCTTTCCACATTCAAAACGAAAAGCGGATTGATCTATGTGATGGCTGCAGTGAATGCCTCGGAACGTAAGCTAGATGATGTATTGATAACAAATGATCGAGGTGGAATTCTTGAGAGCTCAAGCTGTAATGTTTTTGTGGTCAGCAATGGTGTGTTATATACGCCTGGACTTGACGAAGGCTGTCTTGCAGGAACAATGCGTATGCAGATCATTAATCTAGCTATTCAGAATAACATTAAAGTTTATGAGTGTAATATTTTACCTCAAAACCTTTTAGCTGCGGATGAGATCTTTTTTACAAATGCTATTCGTGGTGTGAATTGGGTCAGCGGTTACCGAACGAAAAGATATTTCAACACTATGTCTCGTCGGTTCGTAGCATTACTCAATGAGTATTGGGAACAACAATTTTCTGACAACAAATTGTGATTAATATTCTAGCTATACATACTGTGTAAGAAATGTCTTATAATTAATATTATGTTAAATATGATCGTAATAGAATTATTCAGTAATCAACCAATTATACTGAGCCTTGTATATATTCAGTTTTGAAACCAGCTCCACCTCTTTTAATAAACTTTCTAAGTATTTCATTTCCCGAGAATTCACAAGAAAAAGGCTGCTCTCGCCGATATCGAATTTTAGGAGCTCTGCATCGCGCATCTTCTTGGATGAATTAATCACATCTTTCTGAATAAGATATTGTTGTTCGAGGTTTAAGCAAATAGTTCTCACACCTTCAATTTTATTATTGAGCTCTAGTCTTTTCACAGTTTTATCCAGCGTTGCATTTGATTGTTTAATTCGAACTGAAGCCAAATCGCCACGTTCTTTTCTTAAAAATATCGGCATGGAAGCTGATATTCCAAATTTCATGTTAGATGCCGAAAATGGTACAAATCCATTACCTGTCGGTTGAAGTAACGGATTGTAAACTAAATCAATCTGTGGTTTAAGCATTTCCTTTCGAAAGCGTTCCTCAATAGCAAGATATTCGAGCTTGTAGTCGTACTTACTTATCCACACCGTAGAATCCGCTGAAATATTATGATAAATAGAAGGCGTGATTGAAACTATTTTTGGCTTTACAGAATCATTCAATTCTAAGGGGACATTTCCGGGGCCCCATAAATAGACCTCCATGATAGCTTTATAATATTGCGCTTCGGCTTTTGATTGTTCAAGCTCTAGTTTTCGATAGTCTCGCATCAATGTTGCTTCAAGCGTATCAATTTGTGCATTTTCACCGATTTCAGCGCTCACCCGCACAGCTTGTAATCTTTCTTCTGCTAAGTTGACTCCGAGTATATTTATTGTATACAGTCTGTGGGCTCTATACCAGTTCCAATAAGACTCAGACGCTGATAAAATAAGATCACTCATTATAATGCGCTGATCTAGCTCAGATTGCTCACGAAGTGTTTGAGCCTGTTTAAGCATTTTACGTCGTTCGTCGATAAAAAGATTTTTACCAATCGGCACGGAAATACCACCATACCATAATCCGCTGCCTGGGGTTTGATGCTCTCCACTGATATAGTCACCCCTGTTCTGTTCATATCCTCCTTTTACCTCAATACCAAACCATGTAGGAATCTTTACAGCTGAATTGGATAATTGATAGTAGTTTTTGTCATTGAATCTTTTATTATTGCTTTCATGTTCGAATTTTGGGTCGAACGCACCTTTGGATTTTAAGAGATCTGCATTGGCTGCTTTAACAGCATTTGATGCCTGTTCCACCAATGGGTGATTTAACCGAACAATCGAAATGAATTCATCGTAAGAAAATGAAATCGAATCCTGCGCCTTAAGTGCAGTGCAATTAAAGAGAATGAAAACCGCAGCGACTACAAAAACTCTCATTTCTTCTTTTTCTTTTCTTGCTGCGACTCTTTGACGGTATAATAATCCGGAGGGAAGGCATTCAGTTTTCGCCACATTTCATACCAGATAGGGACATCGTTCAGCAAAACAAAGGCTTTTGCCCCACCCCCTACTCTAACCTGTCTTGGCCAGTGTTTTTGCTGTTCTTTGGGCTCAATTAACACCCTGTATTTTCCATTTTCACTAATGTAATTGTCCATGGCATATACGCGACCGCTAAATGTACCGTAAGCGGTATTTGGCCATCCACTGAAAAATATTGCTGGCCATCCATCGAATTGAACACGAACGTCCTCACCAATATTAACTAAAGGATAATCCACCGGATCAATGTAAAATTCAACTGCAAGACTAAAATCTTCAGGCATCAAGGTTAGAATCTCCTCCCCTTCTTTCACAGTTTGTCCAATTCCCGCCTGTTTTAATTTTGTAACATACCCGTTTTGCGATGCACGGATGATATAGAATCCCTGTCGCATCTCGTAATTCGCAAACTCATTTTCAATTTTTGCTACCGTTGCTTCCGATTCAAATTTATTGGACAAAGCTGAAAATTGTTCTGATTCGGTCTTGGCTAACTTCTCGTTGTACTCCCCTTCGATATTGGTAATTTCCATTTTCGCATTCAACACTTCGTTTTTGCTAGTTAGAAATTTATTCTCCTGCGCAATCACTTTAGCGGTCATTTCCTGAACTTTAACCTTCTTTTGCTCAAGCTCGGTTAATGACTTAATTCCTTGATCGTGTAGCTCTGAAGTTCGTTTGAGCTGTTTTTTCGCTATATCAAGCTGTGCCTCAAAAGCAACTAAATCATTGCTGTCAGCTACAACTTTTAACTTACTTTGTCTTAACTTATTGAGCGCCTGTCGAATTTTCATGTCTTTCATCTGTTTGAAAGCGTCCAACTGCTTGTCAAGGGCCGGTATTTTTTGCTCATACGATTCTACCGTACTTTTCTTGTTGTCTAATCTGCTCTTTGTTCGGTCTAAAAGTTTAGGGTCAAAATAATCGGATTTAGTCTCTGAGATAACAACAAGCGTATCCCCTGCTTTTACGAGATCCCCTTCCTTCACGTGCCATTGTTCAATCCTACCAGCAATCACTGTCATGATAGATTGAGGCCTGTGCTCCGGATATAAGGTGGTTACATATCCTTTGGCCTCGATGTTCTGAGTCCACGGAAGAAAGAGAAATATCAGGAACAATCCGAAAAATACCAATAGCAACTTTACAAAAAGTCGATTAATAGACCTTCTCTTAACGTATTCAGATGATTTAAACTGACTCAAGTCAACTTTGTCGCGTATAGAGTTATCTGAAAAACTAAACATGACAATAATTTTCAATCGTTATTTTCTCAATAATATCTTCGCGTAATCCAAACGCTCTCAAACGACCATCCTCAATCACTAAAATTCTTTCGAACATGTCGAGCAAGGTTCTGTCAGTTACACAGGCTAAAACTGTAAGATTACCGTTTGCAGGATTAAGAGCGTCATCAAACGTGTATCTATCCATTTCGTAAAGTGCCTGCCAATCTTTATCCAGTAGAAGTGCCGATGGTGAACCAACAAGACCTCTCGCAAGAATGATTTTTGCTGAGATATCAGGAGGCAGGAAGTTTCCACCGGACAACAAGTACGTGTCTAAGCCCTTTGGAAAGGAGTTGACATAGTCAAACAAACGCAATTTCTTCAATAGATTATTTAAATGATCGGGATCAATATCTTTTCTGCCAAGCAATATATTTTCCAAAATAGTACCGTAAAAAATGGTATCAGAAGACATGAAGGACGCGATCGAACCTTTAACTAGGGTAAGGTCATAATGTTCGGCTTTTATACCGTTAAGTAACAATTGACCTGAGGTTGGAGTAAAATGCAGTTGAAAAATCTTGAGCAACGTCTCAGAAGAGAGTTGAGAATTACTAATGATCGCAATTTTGTTTCCAGGCTCGACAGTACAGTCTATTTTATCTAGAACCATTCGATCGTAATAGGGAGAAACGAAGCTAACCTCATGCAAAGTAAAGCTCGTCTTATGGGGAACAAAATCCGCAAGCTTGGTCGAAGGAACTTCATCTTTTAGCGGGTAATCAGCAATTTCAGAAATTTTTTCTGTCGATGTTAGGACATCATACATAGTGGAAAGAGAAAGTATCAACTTTTCAATTGAACTAATCACCAATAGGATAATTATTTCAGAAGCAATGAACTGGCCAATCGTCATTTGCTGATTAATAACTAAAAGACCTCCTATTAACAGTAATGTTAAAGCAATGACAATTTTAAAAACGATCAAATAAGTAAACTGCTTCCACAAAATAGAAAAATGTGTTTCCCTTGCCTTAACGTATCCTGTTGCGTATTTATCGTTTTTATGCAGTGGAAAATCACTTTTACCCAAAACCTGAAAGGAAGAAGATGCACGAGCGACCTCCTGTATCCAGTGTGCTGTTTTGTATTTCGCTTTTGATTCTTCTAAACTCGACGTAAACGCATTTTTACTTGTAAAATAAATGATCAAGAAAAGAAATAATATCAAAATAAAGCTGAAAGCAATAAAGAAGGGATGATATAAAGAGAGTAATACCACACCAAACAATATCTGAAGTATAGATGTAGGCATGTCAATAAGGACCTTCGAAAGTCCCTTTTGAATGACAAGTGTGTCAAAAAATCGATTTGCGAGTTCAGGAGGATATTGCAGACCAAGTTTTTGATGGTCGATGTGTCTAAATCTATATGTCATCTCCATGGAGGACCATACGAATATTTTTTGTTGCAGATTCTCAGTTATCCGAAGCTGCATCAACTGCATTATACCATTTAATGCAATACTTACAACAACAATGAGTATAATTACAAACCAACTTGTAGAGGTTCGGCCTGTTTGAATGAAGTTAATAATGGATTGAATTCCTATAGGCAAAACTAAACTCAGCAAGCCACTGAACAAAGCATAAATATATAGATGCGTGATTTCACGACTTTCAATACGAAGCAGTTGCCTGAACTTTTGGAATGCCTTGAAAATATTTCTATCCCGCATAAAATTTTAACAAATATACATGTCGAGTGGTTCATGAAAAACAACGGAATCTTTTAAAATTGTAATATTGAATATAAAAAATGTTAACAAAAGAACAAAAGAGGGAGGCAAATGAGTTGTTTTGGGGAGGTTTTAAAACCTTTTCTAAACGCTACAAATCTTCAAATGGCAGAAGAATGAGCTGGGGAAATTACCCTTCGGATGTGAAGGATATTTATATACGTCTCCATGCCGACACTGCCATGGCGATGGTGTCCATGGATATTCAACCAAAAGATCCGGGAGTTAGAGCTATTCTTTGGGAACAAATGAATGAGCTGAAAAAGGTGATGGAGGAAACTATGGCCAATAAACCTCAATGGATTGAACATTTAAATTTACCTGACGGGAGAATTATTTCAAGAATTGCCTGGAAAAAAGAACATGTTAATTTTTTGAATCCGGATGAACACAAAGAGATCTATGAGTTCTTCATGTCCATCCTCTTACCCTTCGATGCGTTTTATCAAGAATTCAAAGATATCCTTATCAATCTCACGGATTAAAGGAGAATCATTAATTTAGCCACATGAGGTGTTTTTCAAGCTTGCTTGCTCTTATCTTTTCAACCAGCTTAATTGCACAGGTTGATATTCTGACAGAGGA
>JAJTDX010000160.1 GCA_021298235.1 Cryomorphaceae bacterium
AGAAGCGGGAGTATTAATCACAACAATTCCTTTTTCGCGTGCATAGCTGACATCGATGTTGTCCATGCCAACGCCACCTCGGCCAATGAGCTTAATAGATGGGCACGCGTCCATAACGTCTTTTCGAACCGTAGTCGCGCTTCGAACAAGAATAATTTCTATTCCTTGATCATTCACTGCCTGAGCCAGCTGATCTTGTGATACTTTATCCGTTATAACAGTAAATCCTGCATCTTCAAGTAGTTGCTGGCCAACAGCTGAAATTCCGTCGTTTGCTAAAATTTTCATTTCTTATCCTTTAGTTCTTGTAAACTCCTGCATCACATCAACGAGAACTTGTACGCTCTCAATGGGCAAAGCATTGTAAAGGGATGCCCTATATCCACCTGTAGACCTGTGGCCTGGAAGACCAACGATGCCGGCTGCTTTCCATTCCTTGTCAAATTCTTCCTGATAACTTTCATTTTCAAGGAGGAAACACACATTCATTTTTGATCTATCATCCGTTGCTACCGTACCTCTAAAGAGCGGATTTGAGTCAATTTCACTGTACAAAAGTGCTGCTTTCGCATTGTTTCTTTCTTCCATTGCTTTCACTCCTCCGTTAGCAACCATGTGACGCAGGTTCAACATCGCGACATACACAGAAAAAACAGGCGGTGTATTGAGCATAGATTCTTTCTCAATATGCTGTTTTAGGTCTAAATAGGTCGGCAAGAATGTTGAGCTTGATTTACCTAAAATTTCATCTTTTACGATGTAGAGGGTAGCCCCCGCGGGACCTAGGTTTTTTTGCGCTCCGGCATAAATAAAATCAAAATCCCCTACATTGATTTCCTTGGAAAAGATATCGGAGGACATATCGCATACCAGTGGCAAGCTTGTTTTTGGAAATTCATGGAATTGAGTTCCGTAAATCGTATTGTTAGAAGTGAAATGAATGTAGTCTACATTAGCTGGTATGTGATACTCTTTTGGGATGTATGTGAATTTTTTATCCTCTGATGATGCGAAGACCTGAACATCTATCCCTACTTTTTTCGCTTCCTTGATGGCTCCCGATGCCCATGTTCCTGTATTGATGTAGCCTGCTTTTTTGCTTTCGCGCATCATGGTAAGTGCTGCAATGGTAAATCCACATCTGCAGCTTGTTTAAAAACTTCCTGAGGCAAGATGCACGGCCCGGCGCCAAAATTATGTTTCATGAAATTGTTGTTTTGTGTGGTTCAAATTTCGAAAAAAAAGAGGATTAGAATAAAAAAAAGCCGTCATTTCTGACAGCTTTTTCAATGTTATTCTTCCGACATCTTTGTCGTCTTTTTTGCAGGGGCTTTTTTCGCAGCAGGTTTCTTTTCTGCGGCAGGTTTTGCGGCCGCCTTTTTCGTTGCAGGTTTCTTTTCTGCTGTTTCTTTTTTCTTTTCAGCTTTAGCAACAGGTGCTACGGATGGTTTTGTTGTTTTCTTCTTTCTAGAATTTCCGTACGAACCAAGTGCTCGTTTTCCTTTTGCTGTTTTTTTATCTCCTCTTCCCATGTCGGATATTAATTAATGGTCTTTGAAATTACTGTACAAATATATTATTCTTTTGGAAATAATCGCTTCCTGAGTTCATCTTCTAGCAGTCTTCCTTCACGCACAATCTTGCGACACCAATTTAGTTTTAAACGGATTTGTTCCTCAGGATTAAGTTTCCAATCAATTTGAGAATTTTCTAGTCTCTGTCTTAATGTATTCAATGTTATTGCGACTGATACGGAAACATTAAAGCTTTCGGTAAATCCATACATCGGTATTTGAACAAAACCATCTGCCATGGATTTCACTTCCTCAGATATTCCTTGTCGTTCTGTGCCAAAAACAAGTGCTATGGGTTGGTCCAAATCAATAGAATGGATTGTTTGGTCCTTTGTATGAGGGCTAGTAGCAATAATTTTATAGCCTTTTCTTTTTAGTTTTTGAAGACAATCTGTTGTAGGTGATTCTCCTTGGTCAAAATTGAACAGATCAACCCAACGTCCGGCACCGAGAGCGATGTCTCTTTGAACTTTATACTGGTTGTTCTTTTCAATAACGTGAAGCTCCTGAATACCAAAACAATCACAGCTTCTCAAAATGGCAGATGCATTGTGTTCCTGATATACGTTCTCCAAAACAACGGTTAGATGTCGTGTTCGCATTGCTGCTATGGAATCAAACATAGTTTTCTTACTTGGAGTAATAATCTTGTAAAACTCCTCAAGAATGGCCAGGTCTTTTTCGTTGTCGGTCATCACATAAAAAAGGGGGACCGATGGCCCCCCTGATTTCTTTGCAGAAAAGGATTAATTAACTTTTCCAGAAAGGTCAGCACCAGCCTTGAAACGTACAACGTTTTTCTTAGCGATTTTGATTTCTTTTCCAGTAAGTGGGTTACGACCTGTACGAGCAGGGCGAGTGTTAACTGAGAAAGAACCGAATCCTACTAGAGAGATTCTGTCTCCTGCTTTCAACGCGTCACTTGTCGCGCTAACAAATCCTTCCAATGCTTTTTTCGCGTCTGCTTTGCTCAAGCCAGATGCTGAAGCGATCGCATCGATCAATTCTGCTTTGTTCATAGTTTGGTTTTTTTAGTTTGTTTGTAAATAAATTAACGGAGCAAATATATCTGAATAAGCAAGCGTGTCAAGGGTTTCCGAAAAAAAAAACGCTTTTTTGTTGATAATTGTGCCCTTTTGTTGATAAACATCGCTGAAATCCCCATAAATAAAGGCGTTTTCGACCAAGGGTCATTTTTTATCGGTGAATTCAATCCTTACTGATTGTGCATCCTTCTAACGTATTTCCGGCTAAAAAATCTTTGTAAGACATTCTTCTTTTGCCTTCTGGTTGTAGCTCAGTTATCAAAAGATAATGATCTGTACATGGAAACAATAAACCCTCGCTGTGATGCATTATTGTAGAATGTGGTTGGCAAGTGATTTCGGTTAGGGAAGCATTGTATAGCTTAAATTGCCTAACATTCTGATCAATCCCCTGTATTTTACACCAGGCAGTAGGGTAGGGACTCAGTCCTCTGATCAGGTCGTATGTTTCTTTTGCCGGTCGATCAAATAAAATCCTGCAGGTTTCTTTATATAATTTAGGTGCATCCTTAAGTTTGGAATGGATGAGAGTGCTCTGATCAATTACACTCGCGGTTCCTGATGCTATTTTCTCAACAGTGGAGCATACAAGCTCAGCACCAAGCTCAAGAAGTACATCATGGAGTTCGCCTGCTGTCATTGATGGGGCTATCTCCGTGTGGTTTTGTTCAATGATGTTGCCTGTGTCAATTTCTTTTTCGATAAAAAACGTAGTCACACCGGTTTCCTTCTCACCGTTTATAATTGCCCAATTAATAGGGGCTGCACCACGGTATTGAGGAAGAAGTGAAGCGTGAAGATTAAAAGTTCCCAAGGGTGGCATCGACCACACTGACTCCGGTAGCATTCTAAATGCCACTACTATAAATAAATCTGCTTGCAATGCTCGAAGTTCAGATTGAAAATCTTCATCCTTTAAATTCAGGGGTTGTAAAACAGTTAGTCCGTTTTTTGCTGCCAAGACTTTTACAGAGCTTTGATGCATCTGTTGTCCTCTGCCCGCAGGTTTGTCAGGTGCCGTAATAACACCGACTATTTGATATGAACAATCCAATAATTTTTGTAAAACTCCGGCTGCGAAATCAGGAGTCCCCATGAATACGATTCGAAGATTCTTGCCACTCATCAGATTACTTTTTTCTTCCATTCAAAAAATTTTAGATACCCAATGGATAGTAGGCCCATCATAGAAAAGTAGACATACTCTACAGTCCAAACCCAAAAAATATCCCAATTCCATACCTTGATAAAGAGATAAGCCGCAAATAAATAGATAACTACGCAGGTAGTTTCAATAAAAAAAGTCACGTTAGTATTCCCACTGCCATTGATGGTTTGGTAGTAAACACTTACTGAACCATAGATGAATATTGAGATGGAAATGTATCTTAAGATTTCCGCGCTCTTCAGAACATGGATTTCCGAGGGATTAAGAAAGCGTATGAGTTGTTCGGGATAAAAAATTGCTCCATGAAAGAAAAGAAACAAAAAAGAAATCGTGAGCAATTGAATTCTGCGTTGAATTCTTGAAAGCTGATCTTGAGCACCGGCACCAATGTATTGTGAAATGTAGGTCTTGGTCGTTCCGGCGAAACCCCAAATTGGAACGAACACGAGGAAGTATATGGACCGAATATTCTGAGAAACTGTAAGTTCAAATTTCCCCATTTGCTCTATCCAAATGAAAAAAATGGTCCAGGTCCCTAGAGCAACTGCCCCTTGTAAACTCAAGGGCGCACCTACTCTTAAAAGCTCCTTGTAGAGGTTCCATTCAATTTTAATGTTCTTGAACAGTTTATACTTTTTCGCATCTCCGCCTAGAAATAAGTATCCAACCAGAAATAACATACCGGTAGCATCCGCCATTGTGCTCGCCAATGCCGCGCCCTCTAATCCCATCTCTGGAAACCCCGCATTCCCGAAAATAAGCGCCCAATCAAAGAAGATGTTTGTTCCGGCAATGAGCAACGCAGAGAGCATGACAACCCATGTTTTTCCTTGTGCGAGCATTAATGC
>JAJTDX010000161.1 GCA_021298235.1 Cryomorphaceae bacterium
ACTTTTTCTCTCGTCCCCCAGGTGCATGAAAACCAACACAATATAACCTGCCTTTAGCAATGTCATCGCAACAAAAGACCATTTAACAAAAGTCCAGGCAGAGGAACCTTGTTTGATATACGCACCCATTAATACTTCCGCCACTGTTATCACCGTCAAAAGAACAGTGACAAACCAAATCTTTTTGCGGATCGCTTTTCCTGCTTCCTCGCTATGGTGAGCGTCTAATGAGTACTCAATAATATCGTCTCTTTCCATGATCGATAAGTTTTATTTTTATTATATAAGATAGAAGAAAGTAAATACAAAGACCCAAACAAGATCAACGAAGTGCCAGTACAATCCTGTCTTCTCAACCATTTCGTAGTGCCCGCGCTTGTGATAGGTTCCGGCAACTACCCCTAAACAAATAATAATATTGATGACTACACCTGAAAATACGTGGAAACCATGGAAACCAGTAATAAAGAAGAAGAACTGGGCATATTGCTGAGGGCCATATTCATTCTGTTGCAGGTTCGCTCCGTAAATAACTTTGTTTGCTTGTCCGCTATTGATTGCTTCGTAGTACATGTCGCATGCCTTCTGACCCTCGATCCTGTCTCCTACCTTGTTTGTTTTTCCGTCTTTTTTAATGATCAGTTCAACATGTTGATCAGCGTCCTTGTTCACTTTCGCTTTCGAACCGTCATGCAGAGTGATTATACCATTTTTGATGTGACCAAGCTCAACTGCGTGCTGAAATTCATGCAAAAGGTCCTCTTTGATCACATCGCCTTTTTTGTGATGCTTTCCTGCCTCAAGAACTGTAAAGCTCTCCAGTTCTCCAAAATGACCCTTAACAATTGCCTGTGATCCGTCCGCAAGTTCTACCTTACCGAACTCAGACCCGTGAATGAAGTGGTACCACTCCCATGCCTGAGAACCTACGAAGAAGAAACCTCCAATGATTGTAGCGATCATCCATTTGATAACACCTCTCTTGTCCATTCTGTGTCCTGCTTCCACAGCTAAAACCATTGTGACGGAAGAAACAATGAGAATAAACGTCATTAATGCCACATACAGCAGAGGGTATCATCCGACACAAGGAAGAACCACATCATCAGCTTTCCGTAGCTAGTACTGAAAGGAGAAATTTTACCTCCCCACAGCGCACTGGCTTCAATTTGTTTTGTAGCGTGTCCAGCCATTACAAAAATTTTTTATGCAAGTTTAATGAATAAAAAGTAAAAAAAGCAACAAATAAATCCACAATAGACCTAAAAAATGCCAGAAAATTGCACCAAGACGCAGACTTAAATTTTCCTCCGCATTGAATTTACCTGAAAATGAGGAGATTGTAAGTCTGGACATGTATAGCAACGTTACTGCAATATGCATCAAGTGGATAAAAGTGATGATATACAAATAACTTGTTGCCGTATCAGCCGTTTCCATTGCCTTTATCTGCAAATATTTTGAAAGCCTTCTTCCTTCATAGTGCAACTCACGGTTTTTGTAATCCAGTTCTTTGCCTTTGAAGTAAATTTGAAAATCTTTACCTATATTTCCCTTTACAAAAAAGTCTCCCCTTCCATCTCTTACGTTTACTGCGAGATCATGTAACCTCATTTGATCGACATATTGAATCTCCTTTCCATCAGGAGTTGACAATTTTCCATCGATCAGTCCAAGTGGTTGACTCTTCAAATACAGAACGAATTTTCGGCCATAGTTCTCAACAACGAAAGATTTTTTTGGATTGAGGTCAAGGAACTGAGCGGTGAACTTTTGAAGCTCCGTCATCTGTATTTCTGTTAACTTTTTTCCATTTAGCAGATAATCATTTCCATTGATTTCCAGGAAGGAGCCATTCATTTTTATCTCATAATAATCCCCATAGCGGCCTTCCGTGACAATGATGTGATTGTTCACAGCGTGTGCTCCAAAAGCGGTTAGTTGTTTATATCCCTTCACCTGAAAATAAACGAATCCCAAACCACTCAATAGCGTGAGGGATACAAATATTTTCAACATGGTCTGATTCCCTTTCTTAACTGCACGGATGCCTAGTTCCAGAAAAAGACTACTAAGAACAATAACCAGCGTACTAACCCAAAAAGCCGTTGGCATGGGATACTTCAACCAAAACGAATCTCCCATTGAAACTATGTAAGCGGATGTGAACCCGGCAAACATCATAATTATACTAAAGATCCCTACGTAAACCAGGTTCTTTTTAGCCTTTTCTCTTATTTCAGGGCTCAACTCATTACTGAAATCTCTTTTCATACTCATTACATTAAATATCTAACCCAATGCTTTGTCAATAACATACAGGAACTGTATTACTGGTAAATAAACAAACGAGGCAAACATAAGTTTTCTGGCATCGGTATGTTCCAGCGTTCCATACAATCGAAATGCATACAGGAAAAAGATCGTTCCGGACACAGATGCGACAAAAAGTGTCAAATTACCAATTGCACTGAACTCAGGCATGAAGTTCAACACCCATGGTAAAAGACTGAAAGGAATCATTGCAAGAGAATATGCCAGGATCTGAAAAGCAGAATTTTTTGACCTTCCTGATGTTGACGGTAAAAGTGAGAATCCTCCTGATTTGTAGTCATCATGAAGGACCCATGCTATTGCCCAGAAATGAGGGAATTGCCACATGAACTGAACAAAGAATAGTACCCCTGGTAACAGACCAAAATCGTTCGTTGCAGCAATAGCTCCGAGCATTGGAGGAATTGCACCGGGAAAAGCACCCACGAGGACAGCCCACGGTGAAACACGTTTCATTGGGGTATACATAAAAACGTAAGAGATAAAAGCTATCAGGCCAAGCAGTGCGGAATAAAGATTGATAAGGTAAAGCATGTAAGTTCCAACAACCAAGCACACGATGACCACAACATATGCTTCATTCACAGTCATCGACCCTTTTGGAATCGGCCTGCGCTCAGTGCGCTTCATCAGTTTATCGAGATCTCTTTCCCAAATCTGGTTCGACCCGTTGGATGCGGCGGTTACCAACAAGCCTCCTATCATTAACAACGCAATTTCCTTTCCACTGGAGCCATCCGCAAAAAGATAGCCCGAAAGTGCTGAAAGGATCACCAGGGATGCCAGTCTGAATTTGGTAAATACGATGTAAGCCTTTATTTTCTCTCCGATCGTCATGCCCGTTGTGAGTCCTAATTGTGATCTGTGCAACAAAAATAATCAAATAAATATGCTAAATAACCAAAACTCAAGATCTAAAACAGGAAACATCATTCGCTTTTGACTGACTCACATTTGCACAACCGAACATCGCGATCTTTTCCTAAATTTGCACTATAAATTATACTATGGCGATCAGTAAATTATCCATATTAATACCGGCGTACAATGAAGAGAACACCATTCAGGTTATTCTTGATAAAGTAGATCAAGTTGAGCTTCCGGCTGGAGTTAAAAAGGAGATTGTGATCGTAAATGATTGTTCAAAAGACAAAACTGTTGAACGTATAAACGAATATATTGCCGGTCACTCAGACATGGATATAAGATTCTTTTCACAACCCGTAAACATGGGGAAAGGGGCAGCAATCAACAGAGCAATCCAAGAATGTACAGGTGATTACCTGATAATCCAGGATGCAGATCTGGAGTACGACCCACAGGAATACAACCTACTATTAAAACCAGTTTACATGGACAATGCAGATGTTGTTTATGGTTCCCGATTCATGGGGCATCATCCGCATCGTATTCTATTCTATTGGCATTCCATCGGAAATAAATTCCTGACCAATATCTCTAACATGATGACGAATCTTAATCTTTCGGATATGGAAACGTGCTATAAGTTGATACGGGTTTCGATCGCAAAACAGATCACAATCAAAGAAAAACGTTTCGGAATTGAACCGGAAATCACGGCAAAACTTTCTAAAGTCCCGAAAATAAGGATCTATGAGGTTGGGATTTCCTACTATGGCAGAACCTATGAAGAAGGTAAGAAGATAGGCTGGAAAGATGGTTTCAGAGCGATCTACTGCATCTTCAAATATAAATTTACCAATTAATCTATTCAATAAATAAACAAGGGCTGCCTTTTCAGACAACCCTTGTTCCATAATGTTCTCCTGTTAAAGGATCAGCATTGCGTCACCGTAAGAATAGAATCTGTATTTATTTTCTACAGCCTGCTTATACGCTTCCATCATTAGATCGTGGCCACAAAAAGCGGAGATCATCATCAATAATGTAGAAAGCGGCGTATGAAAGTTAGTGACCATAGAATCAGCAATACTGAATTCGTATGGTGGGAAAATGAACTTATTGGTCCAACCATCAAAAGGTTTTAACATGCCATCTGTTGAAACGGCAGATTCTATTGAGCGCATTGAAGTTGTGCCGATTGCACACACTCTTTTTTTGTTCTTCTTCGCATCATTCACAACATCCACACACTTTTGAGAAATGATCACCTGTTCGGAATCCATCTTATGTTTTGTAAGGTCTTCCACCTCGACCGGCCGGAAAGTGCCAAGTCCAACGTGAAGCGTTACCTCCGCAAAATTGACTCCCTTCAACTCCAAACGCTTTAATAATTCTCGCGAAAAATGAAGCCCTGCAGTCGGCGCGG
>JAJTDX010000060.1 GCA_021298235.1 Cryomorphaceae bacterium
CGATCGGGGATGGAAGACCATGATCGGAAATCCTTCGAAAGCTTGAGCATTCCTCCATTGATCTGTTGTTCTGGACTTGAGCTTGGAAACACACCATAGAGTGGTCCGATACTAGGCATAAATTGCATCATCCCGAAGGCACCGCCGAAACCTTGAACATTTGGATTAAAACGCGACTCCTTGTAGGCCACTGAGGCCAATAACAACCAATCCCAATTATGTCGCGCAGCTGCACGTTTGAAAGCGAGGTCATAGCTTGAGAGCCTGCCATTTCTAAAATTCACTACGTAATCTGTTGATTTAGAGGGAAGATATTTCAGTTCGAAATACTTAGAATTGAGATAGCCAAATACATTTCGTGATGTAAATTGCTTCAGCCAACGGTCAATTCTGCTTTTCAATAGTGGACTATTTTTTCTCAAACCGAAAGCAATTTTCTGTTTCACCGAGACAGGGGTAGAAACATCAATGTTATCGAAAAATAACTTATTGAGCTTCGCGACATTTTCTTCCGCTACGGTATAATCAATCACTCCCTTGGAGACCATTTCAATAAGTTCTTCCGAACTTACCTGACCTTCCTCCTCAGAAATATAGATCGTATCACCAATTTCTTCCTGCAAATTCTCAAGGCGCATGCAGTAACTCGAATTTTTCCAGACATGCACAGATTTTCTGGCTAACTCGTTTGGGTCTCGTATTAACTTGCCCACTAGTACTTTTCCTTTCGATTTGCGCTGTATCAATACTTGTGGCACCCTCAAAAAAGGCACTGAAAAGTCGATTTTCCGTGTTCGAGCTTTGGTAATAGCATAATTGCACGCCACCAAATCGCCTTCACCGTCATTCAACATTTTTGTGAGGTCATCGAGGTTCGTAACGATTTTTATCTCTAGTTCTACTCCAAGTTCACGGCAGAATTCCTTAAGAATCTCGTACTCAAATCCCATGCGTTTGCCTCTATAGATGAAAAAAGATGTAGAGCTGTTTTCTGCGAGAACCGTTAATTTTCCTTTTTGGAGAATTTCAGGAAGATCAATGTTTACAGAGGCTCCTTCAAATTTTTCCAGTTCTTCAGTGGAGGAACAAGAAGTTAGAAGCATTACAATTGTAAAACATACGGATGATAGAACGTGTATGGGTTTTATCGGCATAGGCTGATTAAACAGTGCCGAAATTTACGAAAAAATGACAAGGTCAGGCTTAATGAAGGAATTCATTGGTTGCGGCGGTCATGAATTCTTTGAATGTTTTGGTGATTAAAAGTTCTTTTTCAAGAAACACCTCCGGTGCATTTTTAAGTCTGCTTTCAAATGAAAGGCGAGAGGAAACTCCCTCGCAAAGACGTTCCAGTCCGTAAAATGACGGGTAATGATTTATCCATTTGTGTATTCTCATTCTTTGAATGAATGTTTTGAAGTCTTCCGGATAATATGCCCATAACGCAGGTGAATACGAATAGAATTTTTCAAGAAATTCTGTGTAGGGAATTTTTGAATAGAGATTCCATTCTTTTGCAAGAAGATGGTCGTAAAACAAATCGATGGCAATGGGAGCAACCTTGGGGAGCCGTTCATACAGTTGTCTTTTTAGGCTAACTGTTGATTCATGTGAGTCAATGAAATGATCTATCCTTCTGTGTAGTGCAATGCCCTCTACGATTTTTGGAGGAAATTGATTGTATTGACTTCCCTTCACACTGTCGCCAAATAAATTGGCATACATTAACTCATGGTCGTTGGCGGAAAAATAAAGATGACCGAGAAGGTTCATAGTAAAAAAGGATCCCGAGGGATCCTTTCATTTTTAATATTCGTCTTCGTTGAATAGAAAATCTTCTCTCGACGGGTAATCTGGCCAGATTTCTTCTATGCTTTCATACACATCTCCTTCGTCTTCCAGATCTTGAAGGTTTTCTACCACCTCGAGAGGCGCTCCTGTTCTTATGGCGAAATCAATCAACTCGTCCTTTGCTGCGGGCCATGGTGCATCTTCAAGATAGGATGCAAGTTCAAGTGTCCAGTACATTTTCCTCTTATTTAGTGGGGTTTATTTTCCGCAAAAATATACTTTATTTAAAATTTTCCAAATTTGTTTTTCTGAACCTCAAAAAAGAGTTTTCAACACTCACATTCTTGGCTTCCAAGGTTGCTCGACTGCATTCGTGTCTTTAGCCACTTGTCTACTCAGTACAAAGAGGTAATCACTTAACCTGTTGATATAGGAAATAACCAATGGAGCGACAAATTCATTCTGTGAAAGGTCAACAATAATTCTTTCAGCGCGACGGCATACACAACGTGCGACGTGACAAAAAGATACGGCAGGATGTCCTCCGGGCAGAACGAAGAACCTCATTTCAGGCAATCCTTCATCCATTTCGTCCATCCAACGCTCTAATTGTTGAATGTCAGACTCATTAAGATCTGGTATTTTCATGTTTGATTTCTCTGGATCTGAGGCTAAACTTGAGCCTATTGTGAACAGTCTATCCTGAATCTCGATAAGTTGACTGACCTTTGTTTCATGGATACCCTGGTCTCGTACAACTCCGATGTAGGAGTTTAATTCATCGATGGTCCCATAGGATTCTATGCGTAACGAGCTTTTCAAAACTCTTGTTCCGCCAATTAATCCGGTCGTACCGGTATCCCCCTTTTTTGTATAGATTTTCATGTCAAATTGAGTTTTTCCTTAAGCTCGGCAATTCGTGCTTTTTTGCCTTGAACGCGAATGTTTTTTGCAGTTTCCGTAAAATATCTGTGGTGTTCTGTCATGTAATGGTACTGAAAAACTACCCATTCGTGATCTGTCATTACCGTTCCAAAATTTTCCAACTCCTGTCTTAGCTTTGAAGCGATCTGATAGTAATCAGCCCTGCCCAGGTAATCATGATCGGCATCGCACATGATCTTTTGCAGTAGGTCTTTTGGGGTATGTCCACTGGAGGTTGCCAGTATGATATTTTGAATAATTTTTATTTGATCTTGTGAATAACCGAATTTCGGAAGTTTATCTCCTGCCATCTTTATGGCAAAGGGCTCATTGTGATCTGGCTGTAAAATAAATCCAGCATCGTGATACAAAACCGCGGTGCGCAGGAGCATGATTGAAGCTTCATCTACACCTTCGAGCTTAGCATAGCGTATTGCTGCCTTTTCGACATTCAACGTGTGGTTGATGTCATGGTAAACAACCTCTTCAGGTAGCAATGCTTTAAGGTGATTGATGATATCTTTCCGCATGTGTTCAAAATCAATTGGACTCAACCCGCACATTTTTCGGATTTCTACATTGGCGAATCTTCCTTCACCATACATTGAAAATTCTTTTTTCAGAAGCTCCAGATAGTACATTTGAATCTGTCCACCTCGTTTGTGAATGTCAACTAAACCTCTGGGATGAAGCGTCGTGTAAGCTTCAAGCTCAGCGGCAACGGGTTCTGTAATCAGAATAGCTCCGGCTTTAGACGATTGTTCGGCACGTGCGGCAATGTTGACGGTATCTCCCCAGACGTCAAAGCTCATTTTTTGCGATCCAATTATACCTGCAACGAGAGGCCCCATGTGAATTCCCACTCTCATTTCCCAAAACTCTTTATTGAGCGCAATGGAGATTTGTTTTTCGTTCAGAATAAAATCTCTCATTTCGATTGCTGCTAAAGCAGCCCTCATAGCAGGATAAGGTAGATCTTCTGTAACACCAGCGATTGCCATGTATGCATCGCCAATGGTTTTGACTTTTTCGAGTTTGTAACGATGAATAATTTCGTCAAATTGCGTGAAATAGTAATCTAGCTTTTTCAACAAAGCAATTGGCTTCATATTTCTCGCCTTAGAGGAAAACTCAATAAAATCAGTGAACAAGACAACTCCGTTTTCGACTCTTTTTGGAGAAAATTTATTGTACAAGTTCAGATCCTCTAGTACATTCCTTGGGAAAATATTGTTCAGTAGTTGATTGATCCGTTGGTCTTTGTAATAGAGCGTTTTGAAAACGTCGATTTTGGCTTTGATTAAATTCGGGTTGAAGGGAATGGTAATATAATCCACTGCTCCTTCGTGCAATCCTTTGACTAATTTTACTGCTGAGGCTGAATTCTGTGTAATGACCAATTTATACATCGATCGTTGCGAGCTCATTTCCCGAAGCGAATGCAAGAGTTCCAATCCACCAAATTCCGGGTCATCTATGTTAATGAGCAGGATGCCAATTTCTTTTTGCTGGATAATGGGCAGGGCTTGTTCAATATGATCCGCAAAAAGTACATTGTTCCCTCCACCAGATAATATCGCTTTTAACCCTTTTTGATTTTTGGGATCTGCGTCGATGACCAGGATATTTATAAACCGTTCCACTTAAAAGATTATACCACTAATGTACGGAAAGCCTCTGGATTAACTTGTGTGAAGAATAAAATCGTGAAAGTTCAATTTAAAGACTGGAAATGACTTCATTAATGTCTATCTCTACTTGAAAGTGATCTAAGATTTTTTTGAGTACTCTATCTACAACAGCATCAGGACAAGAAGCACCAGAAGTTACGATGATCGTTGCCGGTAACTTGAGATTGTCCATTGGAGTGTGTTTTTCTATTGAATGAGTATGAATATTGAAACTTGATAAAGCTCCACCTGCCTCCATGTCTCTTTCGGAACGGATGAAATATGTAGGAAATTTTTCCTCGAGTAATTCAACCAAATGAGTTGTGTTTGAGCTGTTGTGTCCACCAATAACTATTGCAAAATCTGCATTTGTTTCCAGTAATCCGTATGTCGCAGATTGGTTGTCATTCGTTGCATAGCACAACGTGTCTCGTGTATCAGCAATGTGCTCACGGATATTTTCTTCTCCGTATTTATTGAGCATCACATTCCTTAGGTAATCAGTAATTTCCTGTGTTTCCGTTGCCAACATGGTCGTTTGATTTACAACGCCAATTTTCAGTAGGTCCTTTTCTGGATCGAAATTCACGGAATGTTTTCCTTTGAAGAAATCTAGAAACTCTAAGGTATTTCCATAGCCTGCAATATAATCCCCAAGAAATTGAGCCTCAGACATGTCCTTGACAATTAGTGAAGGTGCATTCTTATCGCTGTGAGAAAAGGTCGCACGCGTTTCTTCATGGTTGTATTTGCCATGAATGATAATGGTATGGCCATCCTGACCGAGTTTTTCCGAGCGATTCCATACTTTTTCCACGAAAGGACAAGTGGTATTGTATTGTTGAACATTCACACCAATTTTTTCGAGAATCTCTTCTATTTCTAGTGTAGTTCCAAAGGCAGGAATAATTACAATATCATCTGAAGTGAGCTCTGACCAGTCAATGAGCTGATTTCCTTTGGTGTCTTGAATAAACTGTAATCCATGAGAAAGTAAGTCTTCATTCACTTCAGGGTTGTGGATCATCTGACTAAGCAGGAAAATTCGTTTTCCCGGATTTTCTTGAATTGCGCGGTATGAAATCTCTATTGCATTTTCAACCCCGTAACAAAATCCAAAATGGCGTGCAAGAATGAATTTGACCTTTCCGAAATCTAGGATACTTGGAGTAAAATCCTTTTTTCTTGGATCGTTTAATTTTCGTTTCGCCTTAACCTGACTGATAATGGGAGAACGATAGAATTCAGGTATTTCGAATTGTTTCATGAATGTGCTTGCTACAAAGATAACAGTTCATTGAAATGAAAGTTTAAAACCCCGAACAATGTCCGGGGTTTTAAGGGCTGGATCAATTCAGGTAAATTCCCTGTTTGTCTTTGTTATATTTCACTTTGTATCCAAATGGAATTGTTTTGGATTCTTTAGGTTTGAGGTCGAATTTCCATTCAATGAGTCCGGTCGAGGTGTTAAGCTCTCCTTTGCTTAGCTCGATTGATTCAATGATAATGTCTGCATTTTGAGTGATTGGCAACTGATCTTGAATCACCAATTCGATTCCACTTGCTTTGAGATTCTTGACTTCAATGCTGAAAGACATCGTCTTCTCGATCTTGTCGCCAACGATTTTTTCTTTACAATCCTTTTTCATCAATGTGCGCTTCACGATAATGTTCGGATCTCTTCCCATACTGAGATTCAATGTGTCTTCCATGGTTGTAGGGTCGATGTACGTTTCTCCGACATAACTTCCGTCAAAGAAAATATTTGCCTGTGCAGGAACCAACCCGAGCTCATCCAGTTTGGAAAGTTGTGCAACCAGATAAACTGATGCATCGAGTTTTGGAACCGAATAGTACTTGTAATTTGCATCTAGATCAGCCACTTTAATTAGAACCATGTGCTGTTCATTGTTGGATTTGATGGTGTAGGGAAGGTCTATTCGAAATTCTGCTGATGTAAGTTGACGAATCGTTTGAACGAATTCCGCGGATGTTTGGCTCATTACATTGTCAAAGTCTTTATTATCGTCTAATGTGTTTGAGTAAGCCATCCCTTTTTCTGCCTCGGCCTTTCTAGTTGAGGCTGCTTGGGGAATTGAATACATGTCATTACGATATGCATAATAGTCTACATACCAAGGGTGAAGTGTCGGTTTCGTTTTATTTTGGAAAGGATTGTTCGTGGAAATATTGAGTTTGACATTTTCCCAATCTAAACCACTGTTCTGAAAGACCTGTGCTTTGTATGTCAAGTTAATTTTAGATGTCAAACCGTCACTTCGAAGATCGTATAAGGGTACCCAGCCTGCATTTTGAATGAGGTAGGAAATATTCATTTTTCCGGCTACAGCCTCTTTCGCAGAAACGGTCACGATAATCCGGTGTACCGGTCCTGTTTCTTGTGGATCTGTCTCACTGTTTTCATGTTGTTTCAATTTTAAAAGGCGTTCGTCCATTCGTTTCTTTTTTTCCTGTTTGTCAGATCTTTTGCGGTAAAGCACAGAAAGTTTTTTGTTGATCTCAAGCATTTTTGCAGCATAATAATCAACTGTTTGTTTGAGTAGATTGATGGAGTCATTTACTTTACCCTGTCCTTTGACAGCACCGTTATTGGCAAGGATATTCTTTGTGGCTGTGAGGACATCGATCTCATCCTGTAAATCCTGGATATCATAGCCGATCAATTTAATTGAGTCTTCGAGTGATCGAATCTCATTTCTAATTTTTAGTGGCAGTCCTTCGAGGTTTACTTCCTCAGGCTTTGGATAAAAAATACTGTGTTTCGAATCAAGGATGATTACATTGCCCGTTGCTTTCACTTGCAAACTTTTTGGATCGATGTAAGGACTGATTCCTTCAATGATGATCTCTGTAATGCCTGGTTTAGCGTTGTAGGATGCTTTTTGATAGAGTTGTGCTCCTTGTGCATACACGGTAACATCGGTGATTGTGGATTTAACAATTTCCTTATCGCCTGCATGGCTGTTAAAGACGATGAGAAATAAAATGGGTAAGAGAAATAATGTTTTCATGACGTTTGATTTTTCAGGCTGTACAGGTTTGCCTACATTTGGTTGAAATTGATCTGAAATTTTTCATGAAAATACTAAGTTTCTTTCTGAGATCGTGGATAATACGCTGGGCAGTAGGGTCGATTATATTTCTTTTTATTTGGTCGAACTGGTGCGTGTACAGTGAGAGTCGTGATTTTATTTCAAGTAACATGCGGAATCTACCGCCAATGAAATACGCGCTGATTTTGGGGACATCGAACAAATTAAGAAATGGTCGAAATAATGTATATTTCAGTAAACGCATCGATGCATGCTGGAGATTATATCGCGAAAGGAAGATTCGTTATGTGTTGGTCAGTGGGGATAATAGTGTCAAAAGTTATAACGAGCCAGAAATGATCCGGACTGCATTAATTCGCAAAGGCATACCGGCCAGTCATATTGTATTGGATTATGCGGGCTTTGACACTTATGATTCCATGGTTCGTGCGAAAGAGGTTTTTGGATTGAACTCTTTTATTGTTGTTTCTCAGCATTTTCACAATTCCCGTGCGGTATTCATAGCACGCAGAAAAGGCATGGATGTATATGCATACAATGCTGGAGATGCTTCCAAAGTCGCTGGATTTAAAATGCGTATCCGAGAATATTTTGCACGTGTGAAGGCCTACCTTGATGTCCTTCTGAATGTAAGTCCAAAATTTCTAGGAAAAAAGGAGCCAATTCCTTAAATCAGGGCTTTAATTTCCATAATTATGCGTTCGGCCAGGTCATTTGCCATTTGCTCATTTTGACTTTCCGAATAAATGCGGATTATAGGCTCAGTATTGCTTTTTCTCAAATGTACCCATTCTTTACCTATGTAGATTTTTACCCCATCGGTCGTGTCTACCTCTTCGTGAGCATAATTTACAGACATATACATGAGGATTTGGTCTACGTCGATGTCAGGTGTTAATTCAATCTTGTTCTTCGAGATGATATATTTGGGATAACTGTCACGTAATTCTGAAACCTTCATTTTTTTCTCTGCCAAATGACTTAGGAACAAGGCAATGCCAACCAGTGAATCACGGCCGTAGTGTAATTCAGGATATATGACTCCCCCATTTCCCTCGCCACCAATGACCGCGCCTATCTCTTTCATTTTGGACACTACATTCACTTCTCCAACTGCAGCTGCGGCATAAGTGAGCCCCCGGGCTTCGGTGACGTCACGTAACGCACGAGTGGATGAAAGATTGGAAACGGTAGGTCCGGGTGTTTTGGATAGGACGTAATCTGCTACTGCAACGAGTGTGTATTCTTCCCCGAACATGGAACCGTCTTCACAAACGAGCGCCAGACGATCAACATCTGGATCTACTGTAATTCCGAGGTCAGCACCAGTTTCTTTGATCTTTTCTGAGAGATCGGTTAGGTGTTCGGGCAGTGGCTCCGGATTGTGCGGAAAATGGCCGTTGGGTTCACAATACAGTTCCGTGATCTGATTCACTCCCAATTTACGCAACAAGGCCGGAACGAAGATCCCGCCGGAGGAATTTACAGCATCGACCACGACATTGAAATTGGCAGCTTTGATAGCGGCTGCATTGACCAAAGGAAGTTGAAGGATGGCCTCAATATGTTTTTCGAGATAGGAATTGTCTAAGGTTACTTTTCCCAAGGAATCCACATCCGCAAAAAGATAACTTTCTTCCTCTGCAATCGAAAGTACTTCCTCGCCATCCTTTCCTGAAATAAACTCTCCCTTCTCATTTAGTAATTTTAGGGCATTCCATTGTTTTGGATTATGACTAGCCGTTAGAATGATGCCGCCGTGGGCTTTTTCCATTGGTACAGCAACTTCCACTGTCGGTGTGGTAGATAATCCAAGGTCGATCACGTCAATTCCAAGTCCTGTAAGAGTTGAAATGACAAGATCGGAAATCATTTTTCCTGAAATTCTCGCATCTCTTCCAATGACTACTTTTACCGAAGAATCGTTCGTGTGATTTTTTAACCAGGTTCCATAAGCCGCTGCAAATTTAACAGCGTCAACAGGTGTAAGGCCATCATTGACTTTCCCTCCAATAGTACCTCTGATTCCTGAAATTGATTTGATGAGTGTCATGGGAGTAATTGGTTAATAGTGAGAAGTTTTTAGTGATCGAATTTGGTCGTTATTTGGTAAAACCAATTTGACCTTGAGGTTTGAATTGACGCTTCAAGTCAATCATTTTTAAACAAGCGATGGCACATTCGACACCTTTGTTGCCATGTTTGCCTCCTGAACGGTCGATGGATTGCTGCATCGTATTGTCAGTCAATACACAGAATGCGACCGGCTTATTGTACTTCAGTGAAACATCCTTAATTCCTTGAGTGGCACCTTCACACACAAAATCGAAATGTTTGGTTTCACCTTGGATAACAACACCTATCGCTACTACGCCATCTACGTCCGAGTATTCTAAAAGATACTGCGAGCCTAGTGGTAATTCAAATGCTCCTGGGACAAAACGAACAACAATATGTTCTTCCTTGACCCCGGCATCAAGTAGCGTTTGTTTTGCTCCTTTCAACAGATTTAAAGTGATGGTATCGTTCCATTCAGAAACAACGATGCCGACTTTAAAATCGGCACCATTCGGAACAAAGTCCTTATTGAATTCGGATAAATTTCGACCCTTGGTGGCCATGTTTACTTCGTTGTTTTATTCGATGCCCGAGCGATGTATTTATCGATGGCTTTCTGGTTTCCGTAACCGGAGTAATCATCACGGATTTTCGTGTAACATTCCGCAGCTTTTTCGAAGTTTTTATTCTTTTCAGCGCAGAGACCAGCCTTGAAAAGGTACATCGGTGTTGTCATTTCATTTTCGTTCGTACCTGCAGCCTCGAGATATAGATCGAATGCCTTTTCGTAGTCCTTCATTTCACTGTGACAATCCCCTTGCAATCCAATAGCCATAGCTGAGACATAGGTGTCACTCACATCCACGCCTTCTAGCTCTTCCAATGCTTTTTTGAACTCACCTTTTGCCATGTACTGTCGCGCCAGAATGAATTGAGCATTTTCACCACCTATCTTACCGTCATATTTTTTCACCACCGGCTCGAGTTCGTCAATCGCAAGATCCGTAGAATCTTTGGCTGCATAATTTAATCCAACCCAAAAAGAGTCCTTGGACTTTTCATTTGAAGGGTTCCAAATGAACTGACGGTAAAGAAAGAAAAGAAGTATTGCACCGAACAACCCACCAAAGATGTAAACGAACAATTTTGTTCGCTTGTCAGAATTGAACTGTTGTTTCAGATTTTCAAAAGGAGAATTTTCCGACATTTTTATTTTTTTGAAGAGCAAAATTAGTTTTTTTTTTAAATCCTTACGCTTTAATTTTCAACAAGCATGCGCGTTTCGGAAGTCATGGAAAATTATATCATTTCCACTTTCAAAAGCACATTGGATGCACTACCTTTGTTCAATGCACTTGTGTGATCTTCAACTCATCAATTTCAAGAACTACGAAGATGCCGAAATACAATTGTGCCCCAATGTGAATTCTTTTGTGGGTCGCAATGGTTCGGGAAAGACAAATATACTTGATGCCATCTATTACTTGAGCCTGTGCAAGTCTTACTTAAACGTGATGGATCGTCAGAACATCCGATTTGATCAGGCTTTTTTTTCGATTCAGGGCAATTGGGACAAGGATGGTCAAAAAGTACATATTCACTGTGCAGTGAAGAATGGTGCAAAAAAAGTTTTCAAGCGGAATAAGAAGGAGTACGAAAAGCTGGCAGATCACATCGGTCAATTTCCGGTTGTGATGATTTCACCATATGATCGCGACCTTATCTCGGAAGGAAGTGAACTTCGTAGAAAATGGATGGATGGGATCATATCTCAGTTCGACAGGGTTTATTTGGAAAAAGTGCAGCGCTACGGCAAAGTGTTGGAACAGCGCAATGCCTTGTTGAAGAATATGCATGACCACCGAATTTTCGATAAAGAGTCGATAGAGGTTTGGGATGAACAATTGTCTGAACTGGGTTCAGAAATTCATATCAAAAGAAGTGTCTTCATTCAAGAATTTCGTGAGGTGTTTCAAGAACGCTATGCCTACATCGGCGATTCCTCAGAAGAGGTCGGTTTGGAATATCGTTCACAGCTCAATGATTCGGATTTACTCACCTTACTTAAGGAAAATGAACGCAAAGACCTTTATACGCAGTACACGAATGCCGGAATTCACAAAGATGACCTGGTCTTTACCATTAAAGGGCATCCGGTAAAGAAATTCGGTTCGCAAGGTCAACAGAAATCCTTTATTATCGCTCTTCGACTGGCACAATATGAATGGTTGAAACAACACCTCAATACTACGCCGGTTCTTCTCTTGGACGATATATTCGATAAACTTGACCAAGAACGCGTCAAAAAATTATTGAGTCTGGTGTCCGATCATTATTTTGGTCAGGTGTTAGTTACCGATACGGATGAAGAACGTATTCGAACTATCTTTGACCGGACCGAGACAGAACACAAACTCTTTTTAGTTGACCAGGGCAGGGTGAGTGAATTATTAAATGAAACAGTTTAACTATTATGGAGGACATCCGTCGTACATCGAATGAAACACCTTTAGGTCAGGTCATCGAAAAGCTGATGAAAGCTTACCGATTGGATGGTAAATTGAAAGAAATGGACGTGCTTGCTGCCTGGCCTGAAATGATGGGGATTGCTGTTGCCAATCGAACAAAAGATTTATTCATTAAAAATAAAGTGTTACATCTTCATTTGGATTCTTCTGTAATGCGGGATGAATTGGCACACGGAAAGCAGATTATTATTCAGAGAGTGAATGATAAGGCTGGATTTGAAATGATTACAGACATTTGGTTTTCCTAAGATTCAGGATTTAGTATTCTCAATTTGTGATTCTTTAACAAGTGACATGAGGGTTAGTTAATTCAGAATCCTGAATTACAAATCTAAAATTGCTAATTTCGCGCCCTCATGATTAAAAGGGGTTTCAATTTCGCGTTGTTTATCATGTTGTTCCTTACCGGAGCCTTATCGGCACAGGTTCAGGCAGTATACAACAAAAGCGATTACAATTTTTGGATCTCTTTACCTGCAGACAGCATTTTAAAAAGCAAACCGCCCATTCTTATTTTTCTTCACGGGAAAAGTCTCTCCGGGTCAGATCTGAATATGGTTCGTCGATACGGTGTAATACATGAGATCGATAAAGGGAGAAACTTCCCTGCAATTGTAGTCGCCCCTCAGGTGCTTTATGGAAAATCCTGGGAACCGAAAAAAATCAAAAAGGTATTGGAGTACGTACAGAGTCAATATGTCACGGATTCTAGCAGGGTGTATGTTACAGGAATGAGTTTGGGGGGCTATGGCACCTTGAATTTTGCAGGTACATATCCCGAATTGGTGGCTGCAGCAGTTGCGCTCTGTGGCGGTGGCAATGTGAAGGATGCGTACAATTTATCGCAGGTTCCTTTATGGATTCAGCATGGCAACCGAGACAGTGCTGTTCCCATCTCAGAGTCTGAAAAGATCGTCAAGGCGATAACGGAATGTGAGGGAGGTGAAAATCTTAAATATACGGTCGTTCAGGGTGCAAATCATGGCGATTTGGAAAAGGTTTTCCGGACAGATGAGATCTACGACTGGATGTTCCAGTATTCCAAAGCTGTGGAAAAGGTTACCAACGGCCCCGAGAAGTAGGTTCAACCTTTGTTGTGATGCGGAGGTAGGTTACTTGGAATCTTTGTAATCCGATCGTGTAAAACAATACTTCCTGTTACCCCAACATTCAGCGAAGAATTCCCCGGCAGTTTTATGACGTAATGGCATTTCTCGAGGATTTCCTTTGGCAAACCTTCATCCTCAGCGCCAAGTAAATAGATCGCTCTCTTAGGGTGGTCGAAGGTATGCAATAGTTGGGCGTCATCGGTCAGTTCTATTCCAACAAGACGACAATCATGAGGGATGTTCTTTAATAGATCTTCAAAGTTTCGGTAATGAAACAATGGAATCCTAGACCAGGCTTTGACTACATCGGATGTCTGTTTTTTATACTTTTTTTCGACCGTAAAAATATAGGATGCTCCAAGTACGAATGCAGAGCGCCACAATGTTCCAATGTTGTGTTCCGTTTTTCCCCGGAATACACCTATGGCAAAATATCCTTCTTTGGTAATTGTTTTCACCTTATTCCACCTTATTCTTTTAACATCGCAAATTGGTCTAAATCCACAGAATAGACCTTTCTGAACCCGTTCGTATTCTCTGCAATGAAATAAAGTTTATTGTTGAAGATTTTCACTTTCTCAGGGTAAGAAACCTCCCTCAGATTCAGT
>JAJTDX010000061.1 GCA_021298235.1 Cryomorphaceae bacterium
GTCAACCGGTTCCTCGGTAACGTTCACACCAGGCAGTACTTCAACCTACACACTTACAGGAACTGGAACAGGTGGGTGTACTGCATCAGATCAGGTAACTGTTACAGTTCTTGCCAATGCACCAATAAATGCCGGACCTGACGTTACGATCTGTTCCGGTGCTTCAGCTACTTTAACTGCTTCAGGAGGAAGTGCATATACTTGGAATAATAGCTTGGGACTTGGAAATGGATTCTCAGTTTCTCCTGCTACGACTACTACCTATAACGTTGTAGGAACGGATGCTGCGGGTTGCCAGGGTACAGATGCAATCACTGTTACAGTGAATACAGTTCCTGTGGTTTCTGCAGGTGCTGACCAAACAGTGTGCGCAGGTACTTCAGTAACCCTTAATGGTTCAGGTGCTTCAACCTACTCTTGGAACAATGGTGTTTCAAATGGAGTTGCTTTTACACCAACGACTACCCAAACATATACAGTCACTGGTACAAGTCTCGGCTGTACTGCAACAGATCAGGTGTTGGTAACGGTAAATACTTTACCTGTAGTAGTAGCTAATGATGTCAATGTTTGTCCTACGGGAACAATTGCAGTGAACGCGTCAGGTGCTAATACATATACATGGTCACCAGCCACCTCTTTGAGCGCAACAGCTGGTGCATCAGTAACCTTTACACCCGGAACTACCTCGACTTATACAGTAACAGGAACTTCGATTGAAGGTTGTACTTCTACCGATCTTGTAACTGTAAATGTTCTTTCAAGTGCACCTATTAATGCTGGACCTGACGTGACAATTTGTTCGGGTGTTTCAACAATCCTAAATGCAACTGGGGGCGTAACGTATAATTGGAACAACGGAATTGGTTTGGCAAATGGAATTTCAGTATCTCCAACTTTGACAACCACTTATACTGTTGTAGGTACGGATGCGTCGGGATGTCAAGGTACGGATGCAGTTACAATTACTGTTAATCCAATTCCTCTTGTCTCTGCTGGTCCTGATCAAACCGTTTGTTCAGGCAATTCGGTTACACTTAGTGGTTCCGGTGCCACAACATATTCATGGAGTAATGGTGTTTCCAATGGTGTTTCATTCACACCTTCATCAACTCAAACGTACACTGTGACAGGAACAAGTTTAGGTTGTACAGCGACTGATGAGGTATTGGTGACGGTCAATGCTCTTCCTTTACCGAACGCTGGTATTGATCAGACTTTATGTGCCGGAACGCAAGTCATTTTAAGTGGCAGTGGTGCGAATACCTATTCTTGGTCTGGAGGCATTTCAAATGGTATTGCATTTACTCCTACAACTACGGGAACTTATACATTAACTGGCACATCTACTGAAGGCTGTACGTCAACAGATCAAGTTCAGGTTACCGTCAATCCTTTGCCTTTAACCAATGCCGGTGCAGATCAAACTGTTTGTGATGGTGCAGTTGTTACGTTGAATGGAAGTGGTGCTAATACATATACATGGTCAGGCGGCATAACTAACGGTACTTCGTTTACACCATCTGTTGGATCTGTCACGTATACATTGACCGGTACCACAGCAGCTGGTTGCACGGCAACCGATCAGGTTGTTGTAACAGTAAATCCAAATCCAACACCTGTTATTCAGGGACCAAATGAATATTGTAATGGAAATTTTGCAGTTTTAAGTACATCTACAACATATTCCACCTATTCATGGTCAAATGGAGCCTCATCTTCTTCAATTAACGCTACCATTGCAGACAATCCTATTTCTGTAGAGGTCTCCAATAGTTTTGGTTGTACAGCATTGTCTTCCATTTTTATTGTGTCAGAAAATACTGTGATTACTGCAAATTTCACAACTACCATTTGTCAAGGTCAATCTGCGATCATACATGGACTGACTCAAACAGTTGCTGGAATCTACTCTGAAACATTTGTTTCATCCATTGGTTGTGACTCTGTTGCTAATGTAACATTAGTGGTGAATCCTTTACCGAATGTCAATGCTGGTCCGGATCAAGCATTTTGTTCAGGTCTATCAACAGTCCTTAATGCCTCTGGTGCTTCGACGTACTCGTGGGATAATTCAGTAGTGAATGGGGTAACATTCACACCATCTGTAGGCTCTGTTACTTACACTGTTACAGGAACATCTGCTCAAGGGTGTACTAGTTCTGATCAAGTAACAGTTACAGTTAATGCTCTCCCGATAATTTCTGCAGGTCCTGATCAGGCTGTTTGTACTGGGGCTTCTGTTGTGTTGAGCGGTTCTGGAGCCGTGTCCTATGTATGGAACAATTCGGTTGTTGATGGAATTTCATTCGTTCCCGGTTTCACTGCTACTTACACAGTCACAGGTACCGATGCAAATAGCTGCACAGGAACAGATCAAGTTACGGTAACTGTGAATCCTTTACCTGTTGTAAATGCGGGTAATGACCAAGCAGTGTGTGAGGGAATTTCAGTAACATTAAACGGAAGTGGTGCAAATACGTATACATGGGATAATTCTATACTAAACGGTGCGAGTTTTATACCTGCGACAACACTATTATACACCGTTACCGGAACAGATTTGAATTTATGTACAAATACTGACCAGGTCCTGGTTACGGTCAACGCTTTGCCAATAGTTAATGCTGGTGTAGATCAAGCTGTGTGTCCCGGTGTAAATGTCACATTGAATGCTAACGGAGCCACGGTTTACACATGGGATAATGGTGTTTCTAATGGAGTTTCATTTACGCCGAGTACCGGTACAGTGACATATACTGTTACAGGTACTTCCCCTGAATTGTGTTCAGGTACAGATCAGGTCAGCATTACTGTTTATCCTACTCCTGCAATCAATGCTGGTCCGGATGTGGCGATATGTTCCGGAAATTCAGCTACATTGAACGCTTCCGGTGGACAGACTTATTCTTGGGATAATGGTTTGGGATCCGGGAATGGTTTCAGTGTTTCACCTGCTTTGACCACAAATTACACTGTTACCGGAACTGATTTTAATGGTTGTACAAATACAGATCAGATTTTAGTTTCTTTAAATGCTCTACCTTCCTTAAATGCAGGTTTGGATCAAATTATTTGTCAAAATGAATCGGTTGTTTTATCTGCATCCGGCGCAGTATTTTACTCCTGGGACAACTCAGTTTCGGATGGTGTATCTTTTGTTCCCATCTCTTCGCTGATATATACTGTAACTGGAACGGATGCAAACGGATGTACTGGAACTGATCAAGTCGCGGTTACCGTGAATGTTTTACCAATTGTCGATGCGGGTAGTGATCTGACAGTTTGCCAAGGACAAAGTGTTACTCTCACTGGATCAGGTGCAAATACCTACACATGGACAAATGGAGTCCAGAATGGTGTTTCCTTTGTTCCTTCTTTAGGCACACAAGTATATACAGTAACGGGAACTAGTGCTCAAGGTTGTACAGCCACAAATCAGCTAAGCGTTACTTCAAATCCCAATCCGATCATTTCTGCAGGTCCTGATCAATTAGTTTGTAGTGGTGATAATGTCACGTTAAGTGCCACTGGAGGTTCTAATTTAACATGGAATAATGGCGTCGTTGATGGCGTGGCTTTTCAGCCAATTTCTACCGCTACCTATACTGTTACCGGCACAAGCTCCGCAGGATGTACCGCATTGGATCAAGTTGTTGTTACAGTGAACGCTCTTCCAGTTGTATCAGCTGGAAATAACATTACTGTATGTGACGGAGCAGGTGTAACGCTATCTGCCTCAGGTGCTACGTCTTATTCTTGGGATAATAGTATTCAGAATGGCGTTACATTTATTCCACCTGTCGGCACAACGATTTACACTGTTACTGGAACCAATGCAGCCGGTTGTACAGGTTCAGATCAAGTTAGTGTAACTGTAAATGCGATACCAGAAGTATCTTTCACCCCTGACTCTGCCCGTGGGTGTGCACCTCTTTTTGTGACTTTCACAAACACATCTACGAATTCGTCTGAATGTGTATGGACACTTAGTGATGGAACTGTATTGCTTGGTTGTGGTTCTGTTTCAAATTGGTTTGGTACACCGGGATGTTATGACGTTACTCTAACTGTGACTGATAACAATGGTTGCGAAAATTCATATACTGCAGACGATATAGTTTGTGTGGATGCTCTCCCCGTTGCTTCTTTCGAGCCATCTTCGAATGTTGTTGATACTTACGAAACCGAAATCTTATTTACGAATACATCTTATGGTGCAACAACATATGAATGGATGTTTGGGGATCCGACCGGACAAAATTCATCTACAGAAGAGAACCCTACTCACACATATCCTGCTGAAGGAGGAGAATATGATGTTCTTCTGACAGCATATTCTGAGTTTGGATGTATCGATACTGCATGGTCTAAAATTATAGTTAAAGAGGATGTTGTTTATTATGTACCCAATACCTTTACGCCTGACGGTGATAATGTGAACGAAGTGTTTTTACCTGTATTTACTTCTGGATTCGATCCTTACGAGTATTCATTTTATATTTTCAATCGTTGGGGAGAAATTGTTTTTGAGTCACACGATGCTACGGTCGGATGGGATGGAAGCTATGGAGTCAATGGTGAGGTCCAATTGGTTCAAGACGGTACATACACATGGTTGATTCGATACAGAACACTTGAAACAATGGGTTTCAGAAAAGTTACCGGTCATGTGAACGTAATCCGATAACTAAAGAAAGAGAGAAGAATTAGTAAAATCCCGGGATTGTCTCGGGATTTTTGTTTTAAGAATTTCGTCGTTTTTTCTCCCTTATGATCAAGGTCAACTCCCTGCTGGTTTGTCCTGCTACAGAGGTGTTTTCATTTGCCCTTCTTAAGAGATAGGGCATAACCTCTTTTACTGGACCATAAGGCACATATTTAGCTACGTTGTACCCTCCATCCGATAAATTGTATGAAATATGATCGCTCATGCCCAAAAGTTGTGCGAAATAAATACGTTTATCATTTTTTTCCAGACCATGCTTCTCAATCAATTCGGTCAGATAAAGAGAGCTTTCTTCATTGTGTGTACCTGCACACAAGGAAACATGAGAAATATTTTCGATGATAGTTTCAAGTGCTAGATTAAAATCCCGATCACTTGATTCCTTATTTGGCTGAATGGGAGAAGTGTATCCAAATTGCTCAGCTCGCTCTCGCTCTTTTTCCATGTATGCACCTCTCACGAGTTTAATACCGTAATGAAAACCACCTTTTTTGGCTAAATCAATCATTTCATTTAAATATGAAAGTCTGTCATGTCGGTACATTTGAAGTGTGTTAAATACAATTGACTCGGATCTATTGTATTTCTTCATCATATCGAGACATATTCTATCTATAGTATCCTGAATCCATGATTCTTCGGCATCGATAAACACAGGCACCTTGTTATCAAAGGCGGATTTACAAATTTTGTCTACCCTGGATACGATTTTTTGATAGCGTTCCCTTTCATCATCGTTCAGATCTTCAAAATTATTGTTCGATTTTTCAAGGATGGAAAATTCAGCTATTCCTGTAATTTTAAATACAGCAAAGGGAATAGAAGAATGTTTTGCTGCGGTTAGAATAGTATCTATTATTTCCTGCACGGTGGCTTCAAAGTCTTCATCACTCGTTTTCCCTTCAACAGAATAATCGAGTATGGTCCCAATGCCGAATTTGGATAGCTGATCAATGGTTTTTGAACATTCTGTAATATTCTCTCCTCCACAAAACTGAGCAAAAATGGTTCGTTTTATCATACCATTAATGGGCAAGTGGGCTTTCAATGCGAACATTGTCAGCGATTTTCCAACTTTAACCATCGTGGGATTTCCTATGATCTTGAAAAGCCAATAAGCCCTGTTCAGTGATGCTTTGCTTTTACTTCGAAATGCAATTTCTGTATTGTCAAAAGAGATCATGCCATAAAAGTAATTCGTTTTGTCCGAATTGAATAATTGAATACATGCATTATTTACTTTTGTTCCTATGAAATCTGCAGTACAAAATCACGATGGTATTTATTTTGGTGCCTTGGAAATGTCAGAACTCTCTAGTTTTTTATTGAAATTTAAAGAGAACAAGAAAATTATCATCGTTGATGAAAATACGCATGATCACTGTCTTGAATATGTGTTGACAACATTCGAAGAATTAAAAGACGCGGAGATAATGCTTCTTCCTTGCGGTGAAGAGAACAAGGTCATGGAGGTATGTTTTCAGGTTTGGCAGGCCATGTCTGAATATGAAATAGGAAGGGGTGACCTGGTTATAAATCTTGGCGGTGGTGTAGTAACAGATATGGGTGGTTTTATTGCAGCTGTATACAAAAGAGGGGTAGATTTTATCAATATTCCTACAACTCTTCTTGGAATGGTAGATGCTGCTATCGGCGGAAAAACCGGCATAGATTTAGGTCCATTTAAAAATCAAATAGGGGTGTTCAAACATGCTGTTTACACAATTGTAGATCCATGTTTTTTGCAAACGCTCAACGAAAAAGAGTATTTAAATGGATACGCCGAGATTTTGAAACATGCGCTTATCGCTGACCAAAAACTGTGGAAGAGTTTAGTTGAAAAAGATTTGCAGTCTGTTCCCGAGTTGGAGCTCATCAGAGAGGCAGCTAATATTAAATTAAACATTGTTTCAGAGGATCCATTTGAAAAAGGACCGAGAAAGCTTCTCAACTTTGGTCATACAATTGGTCATGCCTTGGAGGGGTATTTTTTAAATTCATCTCCTATGGATCACGGATTTGCTGTGGCATTGGGAATAATAGCGGAAAGCTATATCTCTTTGCAGCGAAAGATGATTTCCGAGGGTGAATTCCAAGAAATAACACATAGAATTCTTCCGCTGTTTCCAATTCCCGCTATTTCGGAAAATAGTGTTTCAGATATCGTTCAGCTCTGTCGAAATGATAAAAAAAACACTTCCGGTCGGATAAATTGTGTTTTACTTAACGGGATCGGAAATGCAGATTATAATTCTATTGTCTATGAGCACGAGCTTACGGATGCTTTGAATTACCTACGCAGTTTATCCAGATAAATTGACTAAAGTCACTCTACTATTTTTTAATTTAAGAGTCAAATTTGAGTTATGAGAAATTCTGGAATTTGGAAAGTGATCGGGGCATCTTCCGTTGGAACGCTCATCGAATGGTACGATTTCTACATTTTTGGTAGTCTAGCCTCCATTCTTGCAGAAAAGTTCTTTCCATCTGCAAATCCAACTGCTGCATTTCTGTCTACGCTCGCTACTTTCGCTGCAGGGTTTGTTGTGAGACCATTTGGTGCTTTATTCTTTGGTAGATTGGGAGATTTGATTGGAAGGAAGCATACCTTCATGGTTACACTGTTACTTATGGGTGGGGCTACCTTCGCAATTGGCTGCATTCCATCTTACGAACAAATCGGTTTTCTTGCCCCATTGCTCGTCTTGATTTTGAGATTACTTCAGGGCTTGGCGTTGGGAGGAGAATACGGTGGAGCCGCAACCTATGTTGCCGAACATTCTCCCGAAAACAGACGTGGATTTTGGACCTCCTGGATTCAGACGACTGCCACCATTGGATTGTTTGTTTCTCTTCTGGTAATTATGCTCACAAGGACATCCATGTCGCCTGAGGATTTTGATAATTGGGGCTGGAGAATACCTTTTTGGGCATCTATCTTAATGGTATTGGTTTCATATGTTATTCGAAGCAACATGAGCGAATCTCCTCTTTTTCAAAAAGTGAAAGAGGAGGGGAGAATTACCAAAAATCCTCTTAAGGAGAGCTTTGGGAAGAAGGAAAATTTCAAATTTGTTTTACTGGCCTTGTTTGGGGCTGCTATGGGACAAGGGGTCGTATGGTATACAGGACAGTTCTATGCGATGAGTTTTCTAGAGAAGGTGTGTTATGTGGATAAAGCCCAATCTGACAGTATAATGACTACTGCGCTTCTGATGGGTACGCCTTTCTTCCTTTTGTTTGGATGGTTGTCTGACAGAATTGGAAGGAAACACATCATGTTGTTCGGAATGTTGATCGCTGCCTTGAGCTATCGGCCCATCTACCAGGCGATGTATATGACATGTGATACAAGCTCGTTGACTGTAGTGAAGGAAGTACATTCTGATAAAAAGAATTTGATAACTTTTCATAACGGAATAAAAGAGAAACACACAGAAAAACTGCATACCGGAAAGGTTGATAAGAAGATTTCCAGAGTTTTACCGCCTCAACTGAAATGGAATTTGATCTTGTTGATTTTTATTCAGGTCATCTTTGTGACCATGGTCTATGGTCCTATTGCAGCCTTTTTGGTGGAACTTTTTCCTGTGCAGATCCGATATACATCCATGTCTCTCCCGTACCACATTGGAAATGGCGTTTTTGGAGGTTTGCTGCCAGCGATTTCTACTTACCTCGCTACTCAAGCTAGCTTAGACAGCTCAATTCAGCAGCCTTATTTGGAAGGATTGTGGTATCCGATTGGGGTGAGTTTGATTTGTTTTGTAATAGGTGCCTTATTTGTTAAAAGTGATTGGAAAGGAAAGCGTTTGAATTTGAAACAATTACCAATTAAAAAATATACTGGAATCCTCTGGTGGTTACTCGCTCTTTTGGTGGCTTATTTTGGTGTTATTAAATTAGGCTTACCAAAAATTTTACATCCAAAAGGCACCGATGATATTGTGTTCGGGATTATTATTGTTGGAATTCTCACACCAATTGTGACCGTTGGTCTGTCTATTTTTGGATGGTATACGCTTTCGGGTGAATATGAAAAAGAAAATTAGGGGCTGAACATTGGGCTTAAGAATGTGTTTGTTTATTGTTTGATTTAAATTTAAAAAACTATGTTGTTGACAATTCTACTACTAATTTTTACAGTCATTGTAATGCCTGTTGTTACCTTTTATTTCGGAACTCCGCTGACTTCAGTGCAATGGGAAATTCTAATTCAGACAATTTGGATAGTTGTGGGTGTGATCATGTATTGTTTTATAGTGGGTGAGCTGAGTCGAAACAATTCGCAGGTGGATAAATTGTGGAGTATTGTCCCAATCGTATATGTATGGTTTATGACTTGGTCTGGGGGTATGAATGACCGAATGATTCTTATGTCTGTTCTTGTGACAATCTGGGGTGTTCGTCTTACCTATAATTTTGCCAGACGAGGGGCATATACACTCAAATTCTGGGCTGGAGAAGAGGACTACCGTTGGCAGATACTGCGTGAAAGACCAGGATTCAACAACAAATTTGTCTGGATGCTATTTAACTTATTTTTTATCAGTGCCTATCAAAACGTTCTCATTTTCTTGTTCACTTTACCTGTGCTGACCTCCCTTTCGGAAAATGTCTCCGAACTTGGATGGTTGGATTATCTCCTTTCAGGTCTTTTCGTTATTTTGGTGGCTCTGGAGTTTACAGCTGATCAGCAACAATACGATTTTCAAACTGAAAAACACCGTCGGTTGTCCTCTGGAGAGGATTTGGGGGAATACTCCAAGGGTTTTGTCGATAAAGGATTATGGTCTGTCGTGAGGCATCCGAATTATTCTTGTGAACAAGCCATTTGGATCGTTTTCTATTTATTCAGTGTCGTTGCAACAGGAGAGTGGTTGAACTGGTCCATTGCAGGTTGTTTGCTCCTTGTAATATTATTCAAAGGAAGTTCTGATTTTTCAGAAGAAATTTCTTCAGGAAAATATCCGGATTACTCGGAGTATCAGAAACGGGTGCCAAGATTCGTCCCCAATCCGTTTAAGCGCTAATTCTTATGATTTTTAAGGGAGTGCAACTTTTGTTTAATGGCCTCCAGTTTTTTAATTACCTCATCAAGGGGTTGTTCGTTTGATTCAGTATGCGTTTTGGAATCTTTAAGTGCTTTTTTTGCCCCTTCAAGGGTGTATCCTTCCAGCTTGACTAAGGTGTAAATTTGATGGAAGACTTCAATGTCCTTCACCATAAACAAGCGGTTTCCTTTGGTGTTTTTCTTTGGACGGATAATCTTGAATTCTTTTTCCCAAAACCGAATAAGAGATGTGTTGACATCAAACATATCAGCAACCTCTCCAATAGAGTAGTATAACTTGGTCAAATTACCTGGTTCGAAAGGTTGCATAGACAAATCAAAAGGGTACCGAAATTAGTGATATTTTTGCAACTGCAATGCCGGCTTATTTTCTAAGGCTAAAATATTTGATTTTGGTTGTCTCTTTTTTCAGTTTAAGAGCACAGGGACAAACGCTTGTTTATCAGGATTCTTTGAATGTAAATGTAGTCAAGGATACTGTTCGTATTGCTCCCGATACAACCTTTGTTCCTCTAAAGAATAGTAAAGAAGTTGATGAATTGATCAGCTTTGCCAAACGCTTTCTTGGAACTCCGTATCGTTATGCGGGAACAACTCCTTCAGGATTCGATTGTTCAGGTTTTATTTCCTATATATTTGGAAACTTTGGGTTTAGTCTGGTCCATTCGAGTTATGGCATGGCTGAGCTTGGCAAAACCGTGAAGTTATCTGAGATTCGACCAGGTGATCTAATGTTCTTTAAGGGCAGTGATGTGAATTCAACCAGGGTTGGTCACGTAGCGATGGTTGTGGAAGTATCACCTACGGCAATTAAGTTCATTCATTCTTCCACCTCCAGAGGGGTGACTATTGATAACTTTAAAACCAGCAAGTATTTTATTGCCAGATTTATAAAGGCAAAAAGACTCGACTGGGGTGAACCTGAAAAATAATGGAAATAAATACCCCAAACAGCAAACGTCAGTGGCTTTTTGTAATTCTTGCAGGATTGTTCATTACAAATGCAATAACAGCAGAGCTCATAAGTAATAAGTTAATCGAAATTCCACTTAAAATCAATTTGGGATTTTTTGAGCTGGGACCATTTACCACGATTGTAGGAGTTCTTCCTTGGCCAATTGTATTCATTTTAACAGATTTGTTGAACGAATTTTATGGTGAACGTGTAGTTCGCAGACTCTCTTGGGTAACAGCCGGATTGATCTTGTATTGTTTTATTGTTGTGGGGATTGCATTGCTTCTTCCTGCAAAAGAGATTCCTGGAAGTGGTTTGTCTACTGACAGCGAATTTCATCATGTTTTTGGTCAGGCACAAAGTGTGATCATTGGGAGTATTTGTGCTTTTCTTATCTCACAATTGATCGATGCGACGCTCTTTCAATGGATTAAACAGAAAACCGGAAACAGGTGGATTTGGCTACGAAGTACAGGGAGTACGGTTGTTTCCCAGCTTATTGATTCTTTTGTGGTTCTGTATATTGGATTTGTGCTTCCAGGGTCCCTCTCATTGAGTGAGTTTTTCAAAATTGCTCCAACAAATTATGTTTTGAAATTAGTTATAGCAATTTTGCTTACACCATTCATCTACCTTGGTCATTATGCCGTTAGGAAATACCTTCACGCATCTGGAAGTGATTCAGAGGCATAGGTTTTCAAATGAAAAATTAAAAACAAAAGGCATAATACCGCCATTCCTGCACCGATTAAAAATGCACCTTTGATGGTTTCCATGGTATTCGAATAGATGAGCATAGTAGACAAGGATCCCGCCATGATGCCTAATTCCAGAGCAATAAACATAGTTCCTGCACCAACACCTCTTCGTTCTTTATGTGAAAGGTCGGCTGTCCAGGCAAATAGAGTAGGGCTCGACATCCCAGTAGCCAAACCGAATACTACTGATGCTAGAATATAAGATTGTACATCTTTTGCAAAGGCAATAAGTACCATGCTGATGGCAAGTATCGACATACCGATAAGAAGTGCTTTCCTTCGTCCGATTCGGTCGGAAAGCGAGCTCGTCAAGAGGCGTATTACAATTGTCGAAATAACGTAGATTCCGAAGAAGAATCCTTTGTTTGAAATCCCTAAAAAACCGGAAAGATCAGGTGTCAAAACGAAAATGATCCCCGAACACATGGCGGAGAGGAACATGACGATCGCTGCGGGCAACACTGACGGCTCAAAAACATCTTTCCAGGTTATTTTTAAGTGTTTTAATTCAAAAGGTACCGGTCTTTCGAGTGTTTCAGTGACTGCATGTAAAAGTATGGCTGCCAATGCTGAAAATATAGCGGCGATGATAAATAAATTGGTCATACCCAAAGTCAGCTGAATGTAACTTCCAAGAGACTGACCGATTCCGATACCTAGCGAAATAAAAGTTCCCCAAATGCCCATCCCAGCGCCTCGGTTGTTGTCGGGCAATAAGTCGGTAACGAGGGCGGTCGCACCTGTTGGACTGAACCCGGCACTGAATCCATGGATAAAGCGCAATGTTAAAAAGAACCAAACTGAAAAGGACAAGGGGTAGAGTAAGGAAACAATAAAGCAAATAATAATACCCACCCACATGACCTTCTTTCGGCCGATTAAATCGGAAAGTTTGCCCGAGAATGGTCTCGAAAATCCGGCTGATATAGTAAATAAAGAAATGACAAGTCCCTTTTGATCCGCGCCACCCAGTGAAGTGATAAATTGATTCAATTCCGGCATGATCAGATTAAAGCTGGTCATGAAAAGAAACATCGCAAAAGAAAGTAACCAGAAGTTTCTGGAATAGCTTTGAAGCATTCGACGAATTTACCGAGAATTACGGTAGTAACTTTTTAATTTGGGATAATTATCTTAGTGGAGTTAAATTTTTGACACATGTGTTTAAAGAGAATGTTCTTGATGGTCATATTCATGACAGCGACAGTCGTAGGAACTGGATATTATCTATGGCCGGAGCGACAATTGGAGGCAGGGGCAAGGGTAGATTTTATTCAGATTGACAAATCGCAAAGAAAAATGACCTTGTATTACCAAAAGAATCAATTGGCCAGCTATACTATTGCGCTTGGTGCGAATTGGCCATTTTTTATACATCCGGAAGGACCTAAACGATTTGAAGGAGATTTCAAAACTCCGGAAGGAGAATACTTTATAAATAAAAAGCGTATACATCCAAATTATCACCGTTCATTGAAGATTTCTTATCCAGCTGATGATCCTGTAGCAAGGAAAAATGGGAAAAAAGCAGGTGGGTTAATTCTTATCCACGGTATAAATAAGAAATTCAATTGGGTTGGTAAATTTCAACGATGGGTGGACTGGACGGCAGGATGCGTTGCCGTTACGGATACGGAAATAGAAGAAATTTATGACGCGGTTCCCATGAATTGTAAAGTGGAGATCTTGCCTTAGGGATGCAGGTCTTCAATCCCTTATGATTTATTATTTTTGAATATGCAAAGAGAAGCGACATTAGGGGCTGGATGTTTTTGGTGCATCGAAGCGTGTTTTAAGGAAATGGACGGAGTGCTGGATGTTTTTCCCGGTTACTGTGGTGGTCAGACACTGCATCCAACTTACGAGGAGGTGTGCAAAGGTACTACCGGCCACGCGGAGGTTGCAAGAGTAGTTTATGACGACGAAAAAATAAGCTTTGATGAGCTGCTTGAGGTGTTTTGGTTCGTGCATGATCCAACACAACTAAACCGACAAGGATACGACATTGGTACACAATACCGTTCAGTGATCTTTTATCACAATGAAGAACAGCGGATACATTCAGAAGAATACAAGCAAAGGCTAACAGATGAGAACGTATGGGAAAAGCCTATCGTAACCGAGATTGTTCCACTCGAAACTTTTTATGTCGCGGAGGATTACCACCACAATTATTTTGAAATCAATCCGGGTACTGTCAATCAGTCGTTCGACCAAAAGTAGAGAAATTCAAAAAGGTCTTCGCACAAAAACTCAAATAAAAAAGGGGCCATCGCAGACCCCTTCATTTTCTTTAAATCGGATTATCAATTATAGATCGTCTTTTTGTTCAATGGTTTGTTTGTTCTCCTGACGTTTCTTTTCGATCTGTGCTTTACGTTTTGCTTCCATTCGTTCAAATTTCTTAAACTGTTCTTCGTTCAGAATTTGTTGTAAACCAGCTTTACGTCCTTCCAGATTTCCTTTAATCGCCTCTTTTTTCTGCTCTTCATTCATGTTGACATTTTTTCGGATGGCATCATTTTTTTGAGCAATACCTGTATTCAGAGAAAGTATCTTTTCTTGTTGCTCAGTAGACAGTAAAAGGGATTTTGTCATTTTTTCGGTAAGAAGCTTGGCTCGTTCCTCCGGAGTTTTATCCTGACTAAATGCGGCATTGAAACAAGTCAACAACAATGCTGTTAAAAAGAAAATTGTTCTAGTTTTCATTTTGTTATTTTTAAAGTTTAAGAATTCACTATAAATACCATACCAAATATACAAAATCATTCACTGGCATGATAAACCGATTTAGAGGTTTGGTTTTTTTAACAATGTTTTCCATTGTTTTCCTCGTTTATTCTTGTCTTCTTCCAACTATTGATCGTAACAGGGTTAGATACAGCTATTCTCATCAGGGCATAAGTTCCATCCCGGATTCAGTTTTTAAAAGAAAGAATCTACAGGTTTTGGATTTATTTCGCAACAACATTGACAGTATTCCGGATGCGATAGAAAATTTAACGGAATTGGAAGAACTCTATTTGGGATCAAACAAGCTCGTGTATATTTCGCCAAAAATTACCAGCCTTAAAAAGTTAAAAATACTTTCCCTCCAGTTCAATGATTTAAAAGAGCTGCCCGAGTCAGTGTGTGAGCTTGAGAGTTTAGAACAATTGCTCGCTGCAAATAATCAATTGAGTGAACTTCCGGCAAGTATTGGAAAATTAAAATCCTTGGAGCGACTCACATTGAATTACAATCAACTTAAAGAACTTCCTGCTGAAATAGGTTGGTGTGCCTCATTGCGATTTCTGAATCTTTCTATGAATGCACTTGAAAAAATACCTGAAAGTATGGGGGAGTTACCATATTTAAATGAGCTTCAATTGAATGGCGCAGGATTTATGGTGTCTATTCCTGAATCTTTTTGTACGAACAGGTCTCTGGAGGTATTGGTTTGTGATCGAACTACTGTCCTTCCTTCTTGTTTGCTTGTGCGCCAAACGACACGCTTAAAAATCGTCTACCGGTAGTTTTTTCTCTTTCAGAATAAAGGAAAACAAGACAAGGTCATAGAAGAAATGGGCACTCACGGCAAACCAAAGTCCCCATTGATTAAAACCAAAACCAAGAATAAGAATGAAAGGAAGTACCAGTAGCCCGTACAGAGATTTGAGAGGCGGATTCAGGCTAAAGTACCCATGCACTGCCACGAAAATAATAGATGTTAGAATTATCCCTAGATAATGTTGTACACCGCTTCGAAAAAGCAATTCTTCACCAAGTCCTGCACAGAACGACAAGAAGATGGCATCAGGCAGGTTGATACCTGATTTACGTATGAGCTCTTCAACATTCAAAGGGATTTTTCGAAAAATCGGATGACGGGTAATGTAATAAACAAAAATAGCATAGGAAATTCCGGTCAATCCGCCAAAAGCTATGTTTTGAATCTTAAAATCTTTGAATGCCAGAAATGTGGTCAACTTGATGTCTTCCAGAAAATAAAGAGCAACAAACGAAGGAATAGGAAAAATGAGTAAGGTCATCAATCCCATTAAATATAATTGTTTTTTCACCGGCATTTGTCTAAAACCTAAGGTGTTTAACCGTATTGCCGTTGTTAATCAGTTGCTTCAGAGATTCAATACCAATTGTCAGATGGTTGTCTACAAATTGAGAGGTGACCACGCTGTCGCTTTTTTCAGTTTTAACACCCTCAGGGATCATCGGTTGATCTGATATCAAAAGCAGCGCCCCAGTTGGGATTTTATTTGCAAAACCGACCGTAAATATGGTAGCCGTTTCCATATCAATG
>JAJTDX010000004.1 GCA_021298235.1 Cryomorphaceae bacterium
GATGCGAATGTTCTTACGCTGCTTGGAATATTTACAAGTCTATCTTCTATTTCCTGGCTAATTTTCAATTCGTCATCTATTGTTCCGTCACCATCTGTATCCATTGGATTGGCTGGGTCGAATCCAATTTCAACGCAATCATTCTCTCCATCTCCGTCCGTGTCAGGATTGTTCGGGTCTGTGCCCGCTGCGAGTTCAACCGTATTTAAACAACCATCGGTATCAGAATCAACATTGTCTAGAACAAAAAATGCAACAATGTTCTCGACGCCATTGATATTTAAACTGTTCGTGTCAGAAGTCACGGGGAGAGAAAGAGGTCCGGTAGTGTACTCCCAATGGTCGAAAATATATCCGGGAAAAGGCCTGGCGACAAGATTTGTTGCCACTCCACCGAAATAATCGGCCGCCCAGGGATACGATGGAGCCCACATTGAATTCACTTTAATTTCACCGCTCAATGCAGGGGACACATCAAATGTGACGTTGAAAGGTCCTGTGAGATTGTAACAATCTATCATCCCACCAACTAATCCCGGACATCTTGCATTAATAAAATCTCTGATGTCCTGAACATTGTTTTGCCAACCAGTCAGGGATCCACCCCATCTTGCTATTTGAGCGGGCATTTCGGGCGCCAATTCATTTACCATACTATCCAATAGTTGAATCATGTATGGGCAATCAAAATAAGTATTCATCAAATCTACATACCTGGTGATGTAGTATTGCTCAACGATTGGATTTTCATTGATCAGCTTCTCGAGAATGTCAGTATGCCCTTGTCCACCAGGATTATTCAAACTTTCAGCATTGCATGGATCTGCCCCGGGAGAATTGTCAGGAATTCCTGTATAATTTACGTAGTGACCAAAGGTGGCATCCATGTCCCAAAGAGTATATCTCCATTTTTTCTTGTCACCAAGCGGGTTCATTCCCCTCCACCAAGCCGTGTTCCAGTTGAGCCAATCCTGATTTACTGTCCATGAATTGATCATAAAGTAATCTGCCAAGGATTCCCAATTCAACAAGCTGTCGACATATGCAAAGTTTGTCGGATTAGCCATGTTGTTGGTCATAATGTAATTTCTGAGGTTATTCCAATCCGTCTGTGCCTGTGCGCCACCATAATCTGACCATGTGCCACCCCAAGTCTTTAGGTATTGTAGGTTGTACTCATTTTGATCATAATAGTAATCTGTAAAATCTGCATCGTCCGCTTTTTCACGAATGTCATATACGCCCCAATATTCTCCATTTACGTAAACGACACAAGGTCTCCACGTGCGCTCATCTAATTTCAATCCAGCCTTTTGAGAAAGGGTATGTACATAGGGGTCACGAATATGCGCACCACCTGTTTCAAACGGATAATTGTCTGATGCTCCCGCCTTAAGAATCAAGCGCTGAAAGCCCGTTCTTGTTTTATTAGGGAAAATCTGGTGGTCAATATCTCCATTGTAGCCAAACTGGTCCTTCATCACAACATCAAACCCCCTTTGAGGATAAGCCCAAGAGTCATTTCCATGCTTATTAAATTCACCCTCTCCTTGATCAATAAAGGAACCATCCTCTTCAAAGAGCTCAAAGGAACCTTGCGGTGTTATGGAACTGTTTCCATCTAATAGTGTGGCAACGCTATTTGAACCCGCGCCAGAAACTGAAATTACAGGTGTGGTGTGCGTAACATTAATGAAATAGGTTGCTGTTTTTGTGAAGCTGGGTTCATTCGAAGAGAAGGCTTTTGCTCGGAGTACTTTGGTAGTTGAAACAGCTATCGGACCGGTGTAGGTGTTTGAAGCCGTTGTAGGAACTGAGCCATCCAATGTGTAGCGAATAGTTGCAGTAGGATCTGAACAAGTAATAGTTATGTTCTGGACACCCGGATAAAAGCCTGGAGCCACACTAAATGTTGGGGTTGGTGTGTAGAAATTGACCGCCCCGGAATTGTTTGCGTTTGGTGTGGGCGCAAGGAAGAGCTTCCAATCTGCTGCTCCATTGGTAGACCGGCCAACAGAGTGGTTGTTTTTGGTCATATGGACAATTTTTATAGAGTCCATCACCGTACCGGTAGGATTCGTTAAAATGATCCATTCACCATCCGTTTGTGTGAGCTTGAAGTTTGGATGTAGCTGGGGTCCGTTGACGGTACTCCTTCCTGAACAATATACCATTGTAAATCCATTGGCGGGAACCGTTCCGCTTGGAATGGGCCACTTTTGAAGGTTTGTTGCCTTGTCTGAAAGATAATATCCTGTGAGGTTTACGGGAGAAGCACTGGTATTATACAGCTCTATCCAATCTTCAGTCTGACCATAAGCATCGGTCGGACCGGTGATGTTTGAACACGAGTATTCGTTGATAACGATTTGACCTTGAGCCCTCCGAAAAAAAACAGAAACAGAATGCTTAGTTTACTAAAAATTTTTGATCTCATTTTTCTACCTTTTTTAGGCTTCGTTCGTAATATTAAACCTTAGAGACGCTTTTTAGCGTTCAATGGTTGTTTAATTAAAACAAATTTGTCATGACAGTTCGACTTTACATCACGCTACTGTTTTTAACAGCTGCTATTTCAAGTTGTTCAAAATATGAGGGAACTGGAGGACGATCCTCTATCTCTGGGAAGATTCGTATTCAGCAAAGATTATTCATCAATGGTTCTTTTGTGGACAGCGTCGCTCTTGACGGCGCGAAAGAAGATGTGTTTATACTTTACGGTTCAGATGACACTGCACTTGATGATAAAGTAGAATGTTCTCACGATGGAACCTTTAAATTCGACTACCTTCAGCCCGGAACCTATACTATTTTTGCATACAACGAGATTTTCCACACAGGGCCCGATCAAAACAACAATGACGATGATTATTATACCAATGAACCCGTTTCAATTACTGTTGAATTAGGTAAAAAAGAGCAGCGCGATGTTGGAACTATTACCTTGATCAAATAATGCGTTATTTCTACTTGTGCATTGCCCTGTTTTTGGCGAGTTTAAGCTTAGCTCAAAACTCGGAAGGTAAAGTTTGGACCGAAATAGGAGTTGCTCTAAATATCGGGCCTTCCCTTGATGCAACATTGGATCAGACCGCGCGTTTTGGGAATACCGGATTGGAAACATTCTTTCCTCAGCTCTCATTTCGATATAGTTTACGCAAATGGTTTAAGCCCTCTCTGGATTATAGAGTTATTTTTGATAAGGACCGTTTTGGAAATTTTTCTGTTTCCAACAGATTGAATGTGAACACCGATTTCAAAGGTTCGTACAAACGAATTAGTTATGGTTCGCGTTTGCGATATCAATATTCTTTTCAAGGTGTTTCTACAAAAAAATATGACGCGGAATTTGACCAGGCCCTTAGGGTAAAACTTTATTTGAAATACACCATTAAAAAATCTCCAATTATTCCTGTAATAAGTGCAGAATGGTTTTATAATCCATCCTACGGTCCTTCAGGTTACTCTTTTACTAAGGAACGGCTTTTTGCAGGTACTCAGATTAATTTGGATGGTCCTCATGAGTTTGCCCTTGGATACATTTATGATCGGGAACTCAACACCGCTAATCCCGACATAAGGCACATTGTCAATTTATCTTACACCTATTCTTTAGAAGGAGGAAATAAAAAAGAAAAGTCGGACAAAAAATCAACCGGCGGAGACCTCTTCAACGATTAAACTTACATCAAGTACCTCGTCCACTAAGCTTTCTGTTATACCTTGCTCCAGTATAAAGTGATATACTCCTTTTTTTGGTAACTTTCTGTTTCTGAAATAAATACTTGTCTCAACTACGGTGCCTGTTTTCTTTCCTACCCAAACCCCGTCAGCATCTGTTATTTTTATTTCGTACGGTTCTCTGGCTTTTTCACCGCCGGGTGTTCTTGTATTAAGATAGATCCAAAGATTGCTGAATTTATACTCCGTCGTGGTTCGCAGTGTAATTACAAACGTGTAGGCCTTAGAAGTGTCTTTTATATCTATTTGGAATTCTGGTTTTATATGCTGGGGCCAGATATTTTTTTCAAAGGAATAAGATTTCTCATAGACGGACGAAGAGGTACATGACACCAAAGAGATGAAAAGTAGCAACGATAAAAATTTAAGCATTGTTTTCATCACTGTTCCTTTTATCATTTCCACCCCGCCGTTTGTTCTTACGACGATTGCGGTTGGGATTTGGTTGCTGCGATTGAGCTTGCTGGTCAGACGGACGCTGCTCATTGTTGCTGTTTCGTAGATCTGATTGTCGTGGATGCTTCTTTTTCTTTTTGTTCTTAAACGCATGCTCAAATCTATTCAGACTATCCTGACCTACGACATTTCCGTAATCAGGTTCTTTAACAGCAATCCGCTCCGTAAATTCTTTTAGATCTTTTGGCTTTATACCGTCCCTGTTCAAATTTACAATTTCTCTTACACGTTCGGGATCAAGCATGATGAGCCCTTCACCAACACCCGCGGCTCCTTCATATGCATACCACATCTGCCTTTTGAAAACATCTGTTTTGATGTGGGTTGCTGATCCTTTTTCGGTGTGCAGTCGGGTCTCTGCCTTCGGAAAAGATTTGATAGCGTCCAGATACATATCTAGCTCGTAATTCAAACAGCACTTCAATTTTCCGCATTGCCCGGCAAGCTTTTGAGGATTTAGTGAGAGTTGCTGATAGCGCGCCGCGGATGTAGACACGGTTCGGAAATCGGTGAGCCATGTAGAACAGCACAACTCCCTTCCGCACGAGCCAATGCCCCCTAACCGGGATGATTCCTGCCTTGAACCAATCTGCCTCATTTCAACTCGGATTTTGAATTCATCGGCCATATCTTTAATAAGCTGACGGAAATCAACCCTACCTTCTGCGGTGTAATAAAAGGTAGCCTTGGAAAGGTCTCCCTGGTATTCCACATCAGAGATTTTCATTTCCAGACCGAGGTTTACGGCTAAGGTGCGAGATTTATACATCACTTCTTTTTCAAGTGACCTCGCTTTGATCCATTTATCTACATCCTCCTGATTGGCAATCCGAAGTATTTTCTTTGCCTCCATAGGCTTAAAGCCTGGTGCTTTCTTTTTTACCTGTATTCTGGCTAATTCACCAACTACGGATACCACTCCCACATCAAAGCCGGGACTTGCTTCCACAACGATAATATCTCCGGCGAACAGTCCAAGATTGTTTCCATTTCTGTAAAAACTCTTTCTACTGTTCTTAAACCGTACTTCAACTATATCATAAGGTGATTGAGCTGATGGGAGAGCTATGTTTGCCAACCAATCATACACCTCAAGTTTATTGCATCCGCCAGAACTACAAGTGCCGTTATTTTTGCAGCCTTTTGGGGTTGAGCCACTGCCACAAGACGAACATCCCATAGTTAAATCATTTTAGCAAAAATAATCAATATCGAGGATTAAGTGGCAAGTAAGGGGTATTATGCTTGATGAATAAACCGCATTACCTTAAAACAAAGGGCGGTAAAGAGTATCTTGGCGTTGGCGTTTCTTTCAAGATGGTAATGCGCCTTATTGAAATGCTCCAAAAATTCAAAAATATTGTTGCCGGTAATGAATTTTGAGAAATTTTTTAAAAATCCCTCCTCTGACTCTGATACTCTGGTCAATTGTTCGCCAGTGTAATTCATCAGCATACTTTGTCGAAACATGAACAAGGCATACTCAAGAAATTCCTTCTGTTTTTCCTTTTGAAGCGCTGAAATATCTTCTGCCCAATCCATCATTTTGATAACATCCTTTTTAAAACACACCCGCATCAATTGCATAAACTGTTCCTTCAATTCGGCTTCGTCCCTGGATTCAGACAAAAAGGACTTGGCAGCAATAATGTCTCCCTCTGCTCTATTTACGATGGCCTCAGGATCCTTTATTCCCGGACGTGTTGACTGAATAACCCTGCGCATGCTATCCGGATCAATCCTTGGAATTCGAAACAATTGTGTTCTTGAAATGATGGTTGGCAACAATGCTTCTGATTGTTCGGAAAGCAGAACAAAGAGGGTGTCTTTAGTGGGTTCCTCAAGAATTTTTAAAAGCTTGTTTGCACAAGATAAATTCATTTCCTCTGCCATCCAAATTATCATCACTTTTTTGCCTCCTTCGAAGGACCGCAATGATAGTTTCCTTATGATTGACTGACTCTCCTCTGCGGAAATGATCGGTTTTCTCTCCCGCTCATCGATCCTGCTGATCCATTGATTTAAAGAAAAAATCTTTGACTCCTCCAGAAGCAGTCTCCACTGATCAAGGAAAATATCTGAGGTCTTTCCGAGGGTTTGAACAACAGGAAAAGAAAAATGCATGTCCGGATGTTGTAGTTGGCTAACCTTCAAACATGAAGGACATGTTGCACAACTATCGGATTCCGATCGATTTTGGCAGAACACATATTGTGCGTATGCAAGTGCCAGGGATAAACCACCATGTCCGGCCTTGCCTAAAAAAAGTTTCGCATGGCTGATTTTGTCCCGCAAAACCTCTTGGCGTAAAGCCGCCTTTTGTTCCTCCAAGCCGATGACATCTTTGAATTGCACAGGTTAAAGTTAGCTTAATTTATGGAATTGTTTTTGCACTAATTGGCCCGAATCGCCAACATTTATGCTATATTTAACGGCGTAAAACTATAATCATGAAAAATTTATCCTTTATTTTCTGCTTGTTTTTATTTCCAGTTGTAAGTTTCTCTAATCTCAATACTCACAACATTATCACCGTTAACTTACCCATGGATGCGGTAACTGTCACTATCGCCGCAAAAAGTGGGGGAAAGCCAGTTGTTGGTGCGATGGTAACGATTGTTACAAAAGTTGGCAATTTAACCATTGGCGCTGCGGCAACCGATAACACGGGAAGCGCGGCAATTACTGTTCCAACATATGGAAATCAATTAGTTAGAATTAGTGTGACTCACTCTATGTATCGTGAAAATTCATTGACAGATGTCGTGCTCGTTTCAGGAACAACCTATACGCTCGATCTGAAATCAAAGACAGAAACCGCTGAGGATGTTACAGAAAAAGCTGAGAATAAGGTTGATAAAATAGAGGAAAAGACCGAAAAAGTAGAAAATAAAGCCGATGGATACGAACAAGATGCCGAAACCTATGCAAAAAACAAGGAAAATGCTGAAAAATCTCAAGAACAGCTGAGAAAAGAGCGTGAAGAGGCTGAGCGACTAGCAGCTGAAAAAAACAAAGCGGCTGAAGACAAACAGAAGGCTGCAGATCAGCAATTGGCGGCTGCAGAAAAACAAGTAGACGAAGCTGAACGACTCAAACAACAGGAAGCTGAGCGTGTCGCACAAGAGGCTAAAAAGAGAGAAGAAGAAGCTAAAAAGCGTAAAGAGGAGGCAGAGGCAAGAGAGAAAGCAATAGAAAACTCTAAAGTTCAGAGTGCAAAAGAGCAAGAGGAAAAAGCCAAAAAAGAAGCCGAAGACAAACAAAAAGAGCAACAAAAAGAGAAAGAAGAAGCAGAGAAAAAGGCAAAAGAACAAGAAGAGAAAGCTAAAGACGCGCGGGAGCAAGCCGAAAAAAGAGAGGATGAAGCCAAAGATCGTGCTGAAAAGGAGAAAGAAGCAATGAAGGAAGAAGAGCGAAAGGCTGAAAAAGAAGCGGAGGCTAAAAAAGAGGCTGAAAAAGAAGAAAAAGAAGCTGAAAAGAAAGAAAAAGAAGCTGATAAAGACCAAAAAGAAGCAGCGAAAAAAGAAGAGGCAGCGAAAGCAGAAAAAGAGGCAGCGGAGAACTTGAAAAAAACGCTGGAAGGTCTTGATAAAGAACAAAAGAAAATTGACAAAGAGCGTAAGGATCTAGCCAAAGACCAGAAGGATATTGATGAAAAATTAAAAAAGGGTAAGAATGTTGAGAAGCTTGAAAAAAAGCAGGAAAAACTGAACAAGAAAAACGAGAAGCTGGACAAAAAAGAGCAGAAACTCGAAAAGAAACGCAAAAAAGCAATCAAAAAATCAAAGTAAAATACGGGGCGGGTTAACCGCCCCTTTGTTTTTAATATGTTCGAGCGGTTCAAATATCATTTATTGCTTCACGGGATAATTTTGATCTGGGGTTTTACCGGAATCCTTGGAAAATTAATTCATCTTGATGCATACGTATTAGTTTGGTATCGTTTATGGATTGCCGTATTTGGTCTTGGAATTTATTTACTCATCCGAAGACAAGATTTTCATTCCTCACCCGCTGAATTGTTAAAACTGGTTGGGACCGGTATTGTGGTCGGGCTCCATTGGATGACGTTTTACAAAGCTATTGAGTTGTCTACTGCCTCGCTTGGGATCCTTTGTTTATCCACTACGACACTTCATGTTACCTGGCTTGAACCACTTATCATAAAAAAAAGATTTTCCTTGATTGAATTTATTTTGGGACTCATTGTAATCTTTGGAATCTATTTTGTTGCCAGTGATTTTGACTCCCGGGAATATGAAGCCTTGAAATATGGCTTACTTTCAGCGCTTCTTGCAGCAATGTTTTCTGTGTTCAATGCTCATTTATCTCAAGACATCTCGCCACCTAAAATGAGTTTTTATGAGTTGTTGAGTGCGTTTTTCTTGCTCAGTATTATTTTGTGTTTTTCTGGAAAAATTAATTCTGAACTATTCAAAATGAGCTATTCTGATGCGCTTTGGTTGTGTTTTCTCGGGTTAATCTGTACCTCATTTGCCTTTCTTGCCTCTATTGAAGTGGTTAAGCGCCTTGGGGCTTTCACGGCATCGTTAAGTATTAATTTGGAGCCTGTTTACACAATTATTTTAGCGATTGTCATCCTTCATGAAAATGAATTGCTTTCGAACCGGTTCTATATCGGTGCAACAGTGATTGTTCTTGTTGTAATTGCAAATGCTGTAATTAAAAATTTTTTAGGAAGAAATTCACTGCGCCAGAAATAAACGCCACTTTTGAGCTTGTTCAGCATTCATAACACGTGGAAACTTATTTTGTGAACCAGACTTGCCTATATGAGCTAAAAAATCGTAGAACAGCTGTTCTGAAATGACCGATACACTCGGGGAGTTTAGTGTATATTTTCTTGCTGAGGTATAATCATCATTTAACTGACCAAGTTCCTTGTCCAGTAAATCACGTAATTTCTCTGAATCTAATAATTCGACGGTTCCCAAATACCACTCATGTCTCAATTGTTCATGGTTTGGAATAATACTAAATTCAGAAATAGACACTCCTGTTTTTTTGGAAATGTTTTCTACCGCCGCATTAATGTTTTCCAGGGATAAATGCTCCCCTGTCAGACTAAGAAATTGTTTAATTCTCCCGGTAATTTTTAGTTCTCTGTTTTCGACATTTATGAATCTGACTAGATCTCCTATCACATACCTCCACAAGCCTGCATTTGTTGATATTACAAGCGCATAATCGACGCCCTCAACAACCTCGCTTAACGTATACGCTGTGTGCCGGTCTATCAATTCGCCATGCTCATCAAAATAGTCGCTGTTAAATGGAATGAACTCATAAAACACTCCAGAATTCAACAGTAAAGACATGCCTTCATTGTTTACAGAGCGCTGATAAGCAAAATATCCTTCACTGGCAAGGTAAGTGTCCAATAGGTGTATCGGGCGTCCCAAAACCTTGTTCAATCGAGTAATATATGGATCCATGAAAACGCCCCCGTGCACATAAACTGAAAAATTTGGCCATAATTCATGAATGTGGTTGAGCTTATATCTCTCAACTATCCGTTCAATTAGCATTATACACCAACTTGGTACCCCCATGATAATGCCAATATTCCAGTCTGGTGCTTTTTCAACCATTTGTTCAAGCTTGATGTTCCAGTCCTTGATCCCGGCAATCTTATTTCCTGGTTTTGCAAATGGTGTTACCACAAAAGAGGTGTGTTTCTTCAGTATCCCGCTTAGATCCCCTTCAATGTGTGATTTGCGACGAGTCAACTTTGTACAGCCACCAACCGCGAGCAAGCTGGCAGCGAAAAACTCTTCAGGCAAATCCAACTCATGAAGTATTGTATATTGTTTCAGGCTCGTCTTCTGGAAGGATCGTATCATCTCATGAGTCACTGGAATTCGTTTGCTGGGAGACCCTGTGGTACCAGATGACAAGGCAAAGTGCTTAATCCTTCCCGGCCAGATATGGTCCCTCTCTCCTGCGATGGTCCTTCGAAGCCATGATTTATAAAACGTCTCATAATCACTAATTGGAACTGTTTTTTGAAATGTTGTCACCATGTCATTGGATTGGAGGGCTTTACTGAACTCATGTGACTCGCCAAAGTTTGTGTGTTTGGCTTTATCGAGTAGTTTTTGGAGCATTAGCAATTGTTCTGAATACTCTTTTCCTTTATTCTGGTTTCGCTTATATACTAATGCTGTAGTCTTTTTTATCAGCTTTCCAATGACAGGCATACCTTAAAGTTTTATTTTGTAAAAATACAACGATGGAAATTGTCTTTTATGAAACTTATTGATAATGAAAAAGAATACTTATGTTAAAATAAACAAAGCGTGATAATTATTACATTTGCAACTGAAACCAGTAATTCCTTTCCATTATGGATAAAAAGAATTTTATCGTTCCTCATGATTTTACCGAAGTAGCCGATAATGCATTAGCACATTCAATAGCTACAGCAAGGCCTTTAGGAGCACAAATTTTCGTGCTTCATGTGGTTGCTAAAGAAAAAAATATCCGAGAGGCTGAAGAAAAGCTTCGTGAAATTATCGCAGCAAATAGCTCAAGTGGTGTTGAGCTCATTCCGACGGTTCGGGTGGGTAGTATATTTGAAGATATTGGTGAGTTTGCCGCGGAACATCATGCCCAACTCATTTTCATGGGAACCCATGGCGCACATGGTTGGCAACACATTACCGGTAGCCACGCACTTAAAGTGATAACAAGCTCTACCGTACCTTTTATTATCGTTCAAGAAAAAGGAATTAAAGAAACTGGATATGATGACATCGTTGTTCCTATGGATCTTAATAAGGAAACCAAACAAAAATTAGCCATAGTTGCCAACCTTGCAACATACTTCAAATCCCGCGTGCATGTCATAACACCGGATGAGACAGATGAGTTTTTAAGGCATCAGGTAAAGGCAAATATTCAATTTGCCAACAAGTTTTTTTCTGAGCGGGGAATCGAGGTTACAGCGACTCTTGCGCCTTCAAGTGGCTTTGATAAAGAAGTTGTAAAACACGCTGTAAACATTGATGCAGACCTGATCGCCATCATGAACCTAAACAAAAGCAACTTTTTAGGTAGCATTACGGCAAATTACGAACAATATATTATCACAAACGACGCTAAGATTCCTGCACTTGTAGTGAATCCTGTAGAATCTCCTTACGGACAAAGTGTTTTATTTAGTTAAGCCGAATAAACTCGAAACAAAGGATTTGGTGGTTTAGGCCACCATTTTTTTTGCCTAATCTATATATTGGTTTTTCTCCAAACGAAGTCGAACCTCATCCAGGTTCTTCAGTTTTTTATCTTGGCGTGTTTTAATGGATGTTTCTGTAAAATATTTGTGTTGCTCTAGAAACATAATTTGTATTTCATCCCATTTTCTGTCGCTTGAAATCTTACCATGATCACGCAGCTCTCTTCTTAATTTATCCGCAATCTCGTGAAAATCTTCCCTGCCTAAATAATCTAGATCAGCGTCACACATAATCTCCTCCAATTTATTTTTAGGCTGATGTGGTATTTGGGTGACAAAAATCAGCTCTTTAATCTTTGCAATGTGCTGTTCGGTATACCCGTATTTTGGCAGGATTTCCTCGGCCATACGAGCTCCTACAGGTTCGTTTTTATCATACTGCTCGACAAAACCAGCATCATGATATGTCGCTGCTGACTTTAATAAAAATAAACCTTCATCTGTCACACCCTCCATCAAAGCTATACGCTCAACCGCCTTTACCACGTCTCTTGTGTGAGAAATACTATGGTAATGCAACTTATCGGACAGGCCTTTTTCCAACACCCTCATAATATGTCGCTCTGCCTTGTAATAATTTATAGAGCTAAAGTGGTGCAGCTCAACAATTTTTTTAAAGCGTTCATTGGGATAAATTCCTTCTCCGTTTTCAGACAGCTCAGGTTTGATTCTCTCAACGGTATACATATCAATTAAGCCCTTTCCTTTAGACTGTACCTTACCCCTAAAGACACATTCAAAATACGGCTCAACATGCAAAAAAGTATTTCCGGAAATAGTAACCTTTCCTGGTTCGCCTAGCATTTCCATACGCTGGGCCTGGTTTACGGTAGATCCCCAGATATCATATGCGAGCTTTTGACTGCCAATAACACCTGCGGTAACCTCTCCGGTATTAATTCCGAGTCTAAGCTCCCAATAATCCGTATTATTGATGATGGCGTCATTTTTTAATTTACGCATATAATCCTGAATCTGAAGTGCGGCTAGGCAAGTGTCTATTGGATTTGTTCCATTTCGAACAGGAACACCTCCGGCACACATGTATGCGTCTCCAATTGTTTTTATTTTTTCTAGGCTGTTTTTAACAATGATTTCATCAAACTTTCGAAAATAGACATCAAGGCGTTCCACTAAATCAGACGGGTTCATATGCTCGGCTATTTTCGTAAACCCAACAAAATCAGTAAACAGGACAGAAACCACTTTATATGCCCTGGCACTGGCCTTTCCTTTATTTTTAAGCTCCTCAACTGTTTCCGCAGGAATAATGTTTTTAAGTAATTTTTCAGATTTATCTTTTTCTATCTGAAGTAGCCGCTGTTGTTCTTCTACTTTTGTTTTCTCCTCTTCAAGCTGTTTTTTCTGGCTTTCGATCTTTTCGTTCTGCATTCGTATTTCTCTGGTTCGGTCGGCAATCTTCATTTCGAGTTTAACCTGTTCCCTGCGCTCATAATCTACTCTTTTGCGAACGGCCCAAATGATAAGTACAACTCCAATTAAACTCGATAAAGAAATAAACCACCAGCTCGCCCAATAAGGAGGGGTAATTACTATTACCAATTTAGCGGGTTGTCCCCACGGTCCCTCTCCTACGCGAGCATATACATACAACACATATTCCCCGGAGGATAGTGCATTAAATCGTATCTCATTGGTGGGGCCCAAAAATAATTCTCCCTCATCTGAGCCCTCCAAACGGTACTTGTAATTTATCTGGTCAGGGTTACTAATATCAGACGGCTGAAACCTCAATGTAAAGCTTCGTTGACGGTAACTCAACTCTATTCCGGAAGAGGCAGAAATAGGCGTTTTAAGGGGGGATCCTTTTTCTCCGGGGCGCAACCAGGACTTATCAAACTTAAATTTGGTAATGAAAACATCTATTTTTCTCGAATAAGAGCTCAATTCCTGTGGGTCAAAATAATTATAGCCGTAAATACCTCCAAAATAGAGCTCCCCGCTCTCAGAATTTAAATATGCCCCAAGGTTGAATTCATTGCTCATCAACCCATCTTTTTCCGTGAAGTTTGAAAATTTACCTGATCTCGGGTCAAAACATGAAAGGCCTTTATTGGTGCTCATCCAAAGTTTACCTGATTTATCCTTCAACACCGAATAAACGACATTATTCGGTAGACCATCTTTTTTTGTGTAAAAACGAGCCTTTCCTGTTTTATGATTAATATGTATTAACCCTGATCCAAACGTTCCCATCCAAAACTCATTCGGCCCTGTCTGACATATACTGCTTATGTAATCTTTGGAGTTTTTTAATAACTTGGAGTTGTGTACATATGGAACTATTTTACGTTCGCCGTTGACTAATTTTAATTGGCTTAGTTCTCCTGAACTCGTAGCAAACCACACCTTTCCTTGAGAATCTTTAAATATAACCCTGCAAGCGCCTGCTGTTATAGTATTGTCAGGATCCTTAGAATCATGTTCAAAAACTTGTGTTTTTCTGGTTTTTAAATTGAAATAAAATACCCCTGCCTTTGTACCTAAAAAGTATTCATTTTCCTTCCATTTCAAAATGGTGTACACTCGTTTTTGACGAATAAATTCTTCGTTTTTCAAAAACGGGATTTGAGAATACGTGTATGAGTTCGGACCATAGACGTTTAATTCAAAAAATCCATCCGAACAGCCAACAAACATTTTGTTTTTATTGACAACCTGGATACTGTGAATAACCGTTTCGATTACCTCAGTAGAGCTTGCTAGAGCAGGGGTTCTGTAAAATTGGTCAAACCTTCCTGTTGCTCGATCAAACCGAGAAACGCCAACATCTGTTCCAATGTATACCAGGGTTCCATCCTCATCCTCCGCAAAGCTCCAAACGTTCGGGTTTGGAATTCCTTGTGCCAAATTCGCGCTCGGACCTATGCCCAATATTCCTTGTCTGGAAGGATTAAAACTAGATAAACCCCTTTCTGTTCCGATCCAAAATGTACCCGTCGCATCCCGAAACAAGACGTTAATATCGTTGAACAACAAGGCGTGTTTCTGGAACATATCCTGCACACTATTGTAATATCTACCATCTGGAGTAATAGTAATTAAACCCGCGTTGGTTGTTCCTATATACCAATAATTATTGGCAGACTTATAAATATCAGAAACACTCAATACCCCAAAGCGTTCATTCAACCCGGGAAAAGCAGCCCTGACTGCTTTTGTTTGTGTGGAATACTGAAATATTCCCTGATTTGTACCAAGTAAAACTTTTTCTTTATCCCCTTGAACAATCCTCAGGATATTCATTTCTCCTGCTGCCTGTGTTGGAAAAATTATTTTTTCGGCGGAAGAGCGAGAAGTGTTAATTACAAATAACCCCTTATCCTCTGTGCTGATAAACACGGTGTTGTCTTCGGCAACATTCAGTAAGAGGATTTTTTTTGACTCCAGAAGATGGGCATAGCTTTTAAAAGACTTATTCAAAGTATCAAAAGTTAGCACACCTTTGTTTGTAGTGCCAAGCCAAATAAATCCGTTTTTATCCTGAGAAATACTTTCTATGGAAAGTGCTGTTTTTCCCTTTGGTGAATAGGTAGTAAACCTCTCGTTTACTGGATTATATACTGTAAGTCCGTTTGTTGTGCCAAACCAAAGCCTTCCATCTGATGCTTTGAATGAAGATTTAATATATTCACTCTCTAAACCTTTTGTGTCGTCGGAGGTAAACACCTCGAATGATTTACCATCAAACCTGTTCAGACCATCTTGTGTACCAATCCAAAGTGAATTGTTATCGTCTTGAACAATACAGGATACCGAGCTTTGAGAAAGACCGTCATTAATGGTATAATTCCGAAAACGGTAGACGGACTGGCCGAATGTAACAAACGACCAAACTATAACAAGAACTATCTGTGATAGTCTGATCATTGTCCTTGTTCCGGAGAAGCAGTTGCGACCGCATTTTCAAGGTCTCTGTCAAACATGTACATTCCGCCTTTATCTCCTCCGATTAACTTCAATTTATCTAAAACAGATCGTGCCAAAGCTTCTTCTTCAAGTTGTTCTGAAACATACCATTGAACAAAGTTGTGTGTAGTATAATCCTTTTCCTGCAAACAAATATCTACAAGGTTATTAATGCTTTCAGTTACGGCTATTTCATGTTGTAGCAATAGTTCAAATACCTTTTCTAGGTGATCAAAACTTTTCGGTGGTTGCTCTATCGACGGTATTTCAGCTCTTCCGCCTCTTTCATTTACAAATTTTATAAGTTTCAACATATGAAACCGCTCTTCATCTGAATGAGTATACATAAATTTTGCAGTGCCATTTAACCCATTGTTTTCTGCCCATGAGGCCATAGCGAGATAATATTGTGATGAAGATGCTTCTTTTTGTATTTGTTCGTTCAATGCTTTTTCTACACGAGGATTCATAAGGACTGTTTTTGATTTTATGGCTAAATTTAAGGATTTGACAGAACTCTTCAATATCTCTTAAACAGGAAACTCCTAAAATTAGTCGAATAAAGATTAAATTCGTGTGATGTCAAGAAAAAAGAAACAAAAAGGTCCCGGAAAAATGAGGGCCAGCATGACACACATTATTCGAAAAGTGTTTCATAACAATCCAGAAAGTGTATTGACTCACAAACAAGTATGTACACTTATTGATTTACGTGAAAATGCACTAAGGAAACTGGCTTTTGATGTGCTGCAAGAGCTTTCTTTAAATGGGGAGCTCAACAGAAATTCCCATGGTGTGTTTTCTTTAAATACCAGTATAGAAGGAGTAATAGGAATTTTAGAATTAACTGCGCGTGGAGCTGGGTTTGTAATTCCTGAAGATGGTTCAGAAGATCTTTTCATTGCACCACATCATATCGGTCAATCTTTAAATGGGGATAAAGTCAAAATCAGAATACTAAAAAAGGGAAACGGTAGGCGTGAAGGGGAAATAATTGAAGTTCTGGAGCGTGAAAAAACCCAATTTGTTGGAACAATAGAAATGCATGATAAGTTTGCTTTTCTTATTCCTGATAATCTCAAAGCAGGTACAGATATCTATATTTCTAAAGAAAAACTGAATGGTGCGGTCCATGGTGACAAAGCTTTGGTAAGAATAACAGTATGGCCAAAATCCTCATCTAGTCCCTACGGTGAAGTGATAGAAGTACTTGGTAAACCTGGGTCGAACGACACAGAAATGATCAGTATTTTGTGTAATCACGGAATAGATTTTAAATTTCCACAAGACGTACTGGATGAAGCAGAAACCATTGGAATGTCACTGGATGAGACAGAAATTGCAAAACGTCGAGACTTTAGAGAAATACTAACATTTACAATAGATCCTGTTGACGCCAAGGATTTCGACGATGCGCTTTCTTTTAAAAAACTGGAAAATGGAAATATCGAACTTGGTATTCATATTGCTGATGTTAGCCATTATGTTAGGCCTGGAACAGCCCTGGATAAAGAAGCTTTAAAGAGATCAAACTCTGTTTATTTGGTTGACAGAGTTATTCCAATGCTTCCCGAACAACTCTCAAACATGGCTTGTTCATTGCGGCCTAAAGAAGATAAATACAGTTTTTCGGCAGTATTTGAAGTGGATTCAACAGGCAAAATATATAATGAGTGGTTTGGAAGAACGGTTATTCATTCCAATCGTCGCTACAGCTATGAAGAGGCTCAGGAAATCCTCGAAGGAGGAGATGGAGATTATAAAGAAGAACTTCTCTTATTGGATAAAATAGCCAAGAGTTTAAGACAAAAAAGATTGAAAGCCGGGGCACTTAGTATAGAATCAGAAGAAATTCGTTTTAAACTGAATGAGAATGGCGATCCTGTGGATGTATTAGTTAAAACATCTAAAGATGCGCACAAGTTAATAGAAGAATTCATGCTACTTGCTAACCGGCGTATTGCTCTATTTGTTGGTAAGCCAGAAAAAGGGAAAGATGGTATTCCTTTCGTTTTTAGGGTACATGATAAACCGGATCTGGCAAAAATTGCTTTATTTAATGTGTTCATTGGAAAGTTTGGTTATGAATTGGAATTCTCTCATCCTGATCAAATTGCAAAAAGTATAAATGCACTTCTTGAAGATATTCGGTTAAAAAACGAATACTCACTAATTCAAACGATGGCAATTCGATCGATGGCAAAAGCATCCTACGACACCACCAATATTGGTCACTATGGGTTGGCGTTTGATTTTTACACTCATTTTACATCCCCGATTCGAAGATATGCTGACTTGGTAGTTCATAGAATATTACAAGAAACACTCGATCACGACAAACACCGATATGGCAAAGATCTCAATGATATCTGTAAACGTATTTCAAGAATGGAACGAAAAGCTACTGAAGCGGAACGGGAATCTACACGCTTCTTTCAAACACTTTATGTTCAGGAATATATAGGAGAAGAATTTTCAGGAACCGTATCCGGACTAGCGGAATTCGGTTTATTTGTGCGTATGGATGATAATTACTGTGAAGGAATGGTTCCTATGAATGACATTCCAGGAGATCGGTTTTACTTCGATGCAGAAAAATTCAGAGTGATCGGTTCAAAAACTAAGAAAGAATACAATTTTGGAGATAAAGTTCGAGTTCGAATTTACGAGGTACACCCAAGGAAACGTCAAATCGATTTAGAAATAATAGAAAGTTAAACGAGTTTGATTCGTTGATTCAGTTCTTCGCGGTAAGATCCACCAATAGGAATAACTTTTTTATCCTTTTCCAGATTCATGTTCGGAAATTCAATAGAGGCGATTTTATCTAACCGTACAATAAACGATCTGTGAACACGAATAAACTCACTAGAACCTAACTTACTTTCGATATCCTTCATAGTTGAGTGAACAGTATATCTTGTATCTATCGTATGGATCAAAACATAATCTTTTAACGCTTCAACGTAATAAATATCATTTGTCTTAAGCTTGATTAACTTACTGTTGGATTTGACAAAAATAAAGTCTTTGGAAGCGTCTTTGTTTTCAATAATGGCATACAAAAAATCGCGCTCTCTCCGTATAACCTTTTCTTTCTCGTATTTGTAAACAGCAACCTCAATAGACGTCTGTAAATCTATCTCTTTGAAAGGTTTGATTATATACCCATATGGTTCAGCTATTTTGGCTTTCTCTAAAGTTGCTTGGTCTGCATATGCCGTAAGAAAAATAACTGGAGAAGCAAATTCATCTCTTAACCTAATTGCTGTTTCTATACCATTGATGGGGCCTTTCAACATAATATCCATAAGCACTAAATCAGGATCTTCGGCTAAGGTCAATTCAATTGCCCGTTCACCTGTTGATGCTATTCCACATACTTCGTAACCAAGCTTTTCGAGGCTAAACTGAATGTCTTTAGCTACGATCGATTCATCTTCAACTACAAGTATTTTTATTCTGGACATATCGGTACGTAGATTAAGGTAAATGCACCTATCCAAAGGTAGCTTTTTTTATGTCAATTAGCCAGAATGCTATCAAATCATTAATTATTAAAATAAAGATTATTTAAAAAGATTTTTTATTGTTTTTATTAGCATTGTTCATATGTTGACATTAATCTATTAAAGTATTTTGTTTTATTACTTTTTAGATTTAATTAAGTATTTATTAACAAGAATTTGATATTTAATTATTTGATTTAAAGTTTATTAATATTTTTTTAAAAAGATGTGTGTTTTAGATGTATGTGGATAATAAGTTAGTTATTTGACACCACAAACATGTGGATTGACTATTTGTAAAACTCTGAAAAATCAATGTATTGTTTGTTGTGAATGTCGATTTGTTTTCGAATTCAAAAAATACCTGGAAAACAAAAGGAAATAGTTTCACTTCTTTTGAACAGTTAATAAAGAGTATAAGGTTGCAAGCTGTTTATAATTAATAATATTAACTAGTTAAAATATAGGAAGTTAATTATTTGGTTTTTTGGTGATTTTTCAAAACTATGTAATAATGTGGATAAAGTTTACTTTTGTTAAAAGTCAATAAAAAAACAATATGCTTATTCCTATTGGAGCCGATCATGCAGGATTTGAACTTAAATCCAAAATAATAGACTATCTCAAAGCGAAAGGATTTGAGATAAAAGATTTTGGATGTTATTCTACTGATAGCATTGATTATCCGGATTACGGCCATCCTGTTGCTCAGATGGTAGAAGAAAATCCTGGTATAAAAGGAATTGTTATTTGTGGTTCAGGAAATGGAATCAATATGACGGTAAATAAACACCAGGGAATTAGAAGTGCTTTATGCTGGAACAAAGAGATTGTTACTTTGGCAAGGTCACATAACGATGCTAACATTCTTGCTCTTCCTGCTCGTTTTCTAAAAACAGATGAAGCATTGGAAATGGTGGATGTTTTTCTAACTACCGAGTTTGAAGGGGGCAGACACCAAAATAGAATTGATAAAATAGCGTGTCGCTAGTTCTGAAGTAAAGATTGAATAAAAGTTTCAGTCTCTTTTATGTACTCTGTGTAGTAAGTTCCTGTTCCCGGACCGTTAAATCCTGTATGTATTCGTTTGACTTCACCATCTTTTCCAATGATAATGGCTGTAGGAAAAGACATAACTTGGTTTAACATTTTAAAATGTTCGGATGCTAACCCCTTACTTGCTGTTCCTGCTAAAATGAAATCATACCCTGGTTTCATACGTTCAATATAGGTAGCAATACGTTGTTTTTGAACAGTCACATCAGACCCATTTTCGTAACATAAACCATAAATTTCTAAACCACTGGAATGATATTTTTGAAATAATTCTTTAAAAAACCGCGATTCATCCATGCAGTTTGGACACCAAGTTCCCATGATTTGAAGAATGACAACCTTATTTTTCGTTTGCTCGTTGGGAAACTGAAAAATAACTTCTGTGTCATTTTTTATTTGGATTGCAAAGGGTTCTTTTTTAGTCAGGTAAGTGAGCGAATCGGGATGTGTAAGCTCAAAAGAATTATTTTTCACAGCAACCCACTTGCAGGACCAGTGTTTTCCACTGTAAAATTCTCCTGAAATAAATTCATTGTTACTGATCTTTGCTTTAAAAAGAAATGCATGTGACCCATCAAAAGTCGATAAAAACAAACTGTCCGAAGTAACGTTGCCCTCCAAAAAACGGTAATCTCCTGTTTCTGTTAAAAAAGTACCTGAGATATCATTGTACCGTTGTTCAAATATTCCCGCAGCCATAGATGAGTCTTTTGTTCCAGGTTCGAAGGTTGTTTCCCATTTTCCTTGAATATTGATAGGTTGAATGGTGCTTTGATAAAGCGCAGGATGTTCAAATCGCTTACCTGAGCCATAAGTGATGATGCACGGTATTCTGTAATTGTTTTTTTTAGTGGGATTCACCCAGTACCCCTCTAGGCGACTTTTTTTTAATGGTTTTAATATGAGATATGTTGCAAAAGCAGGAAACTCCAATTTAATACTGTCATTTATATTACCGTAGTATATAAGAGCAATATCTTCTTTACCATTAATAACACGAACATCGATACCATTCTTTTTCTGAAGGGTTTTAATTTGAACATCAAAAGGTAATTTGGAATTTTCAGATAATATAAGTACGCCCTTCCAGTTTCCGTCTATTAACTTGACATTTGCACCACGCGCTGAAACACACCAGAAAAACAAAAATAGAACGGATAACAGAACTGTTTTAGGTGTATTCATAATAAGCGAATTTAATGTTTTTTAAAGGTAACTTTGAGGACCATGCAACCTTTTTTGGAAATAGAAGGTCTTATAGTGAATTGTGTCAATGGATGATTCGGCATTGATCAAAGATTGTTTAAATGGAAACGTCCGGGCACAAAAGACGTTATTTGACAGGTTTGCCCCAAAAATGTTGGGAGTGTGTATGCGCTATTGTAAGTCAAAGGAGCAGGCAGAGGATGTGCTTCAAGATGGTTTTGTAAAAGTTTTTATAAAACTAGCTGAGTTCAAGCATGAAGGATCTTTCGAAGGGTGGATCAGAAAAATCATGGTAAACACAGCGTTGGATTCTTTGCGAAAAGAAATGAAAATAAGCGCAGATGTGGAAATTGAGTTTGCAGTAGATAAATCAGAAAGTGAAACTGTTTTAGCTGAATTATCGGCTGCTGAGATAGTGCAACTTATCTCAATGATGCCGGACGGGTATAGGGTTGTTTTTAATTTATTTGCTATTGAAGGGTATTCTCATCAGGAAATTGCAGATTCATTAGGAATTACAGAAAGCACGTCGAAATCACAATATTCAAGGGCCAGGGCTTACCTAAGAAAAAAAATGGAAAAAGAAGAATTTGGCAGATAAAGTAAACATAGAGGATGTTTTTAGAGAAAAACTCGAAGGATTTGAACCGGAGGTAGATCCATCTGTTTGGAATGCTGTTTCTTCACAAATTCAAACACCCATAGCCCCTAATGGAAGTTTTTCAATAGTTAAAGCAGGGATTATAAGTGTTGTTGCTGCTGCTGTAGTTGGCGCCGTGTTTTGGGTGTCTATGAGCTCTGAGGAACAGATTGTTCGGACAAAGCCCGGAAACAAATCTAAAGAACCAGTTGAACAAAAATCGAAGGGACTAAATACAGGCGATGAGTTTGATTATCAACAGGAAAGCCAAGTCCCTTCTGAGCAAACAACGAATAATTCAACAACAATAAATAAAACTGAAAGAATTCAAGATCAAACACGTCCTTTATCCGAAGAACCAAAGCTAAACGCTCTTAAGGAAGATTATACCTTGAAAACGCATGCAGTAACCACTACAAAAGATGAACCCTTAAATGTTGAAGCAATACCAGCCACATCTAACGCATCAACAAGTATTGATAACACTGAAGTTGTTGACAAGAAGGAGGACATTCCAACCCATTCGTTTACATTACCAAATATATTTACCCCAAACGGGGATGGTTCGAATGATGTGTTTACGATTTCGGCTGATGGTCTGACAGATTTTCAGCTCGTTATTCTTAATACTAAAAATCAAGTGGTGTTTACGTCGTCGGATCCGGAGGCCGAGTGGACGGGGTTATTACTCAATGGAGACCCCGCACCGGAGGGCAACTATCTATATTATTTCACAGCCAGGACTAAGTCGGGCGAGGCGGTTAGTCGTTCCAGCGCACTAAAATTAGTGAGATAAAAAAATCCCCCGAAGATGCGGAGGATTTCGAGGTCTCGAGCGGATTCGAACCGCTGTAGACGGTTTTGCAGACCGGTGCCTAGCCTCTCGGCCACGAGACCAATTTCAGGTTGACAAATGTAGTAAAAAATATAAAGTAAAGGAATTTTGCAAAGTGCCACCTTACAAATTCGTTTCTTCGATCACAATAGCCACGTTGTCAACATCTCCATTGATAGGAGGGGTTAATTTAGTTACACGAACTTTTACATAGGTAATCTCCTTCAATTCTGCTCGCAAACGGTGAATGATCCTTTGTCCAACATGTTCTATCAATTTTGAACGAATAGCCATTTCCTCTTTTACGATTCGGTTGACATCGACATAATCGATCGTGTTTTCAAGAGTGTCGTTCAGTGCTGCCTGTCGGAAATCGGTATTTAACATAACGTCAACCAAATAGTTTCCACCTATTTTTTCTTCCTCGGGCAGACAACCGTGAAAGGCATACAGTTTTATTCCGTTGACTTCAATTGTATGTTTCACGTGTTGGTTTTTAGTGCCTCAACAGCGTTTATGCCGGATACAAGTCGGTAAACACACTCCTCTTTTCCAAGGAATTGCGCGATTTCAAACATGCTTGGACCTGTTCCCGTTCCTGTGATTAAAAGACGAAACAATGGCAAGACTGCACCGATACCAAGATTTTTAGCTTGAATGAATTCTTTAAAAGCATTTTCAATAGGCTCTTGAGAGAATTCAGCTATCGAACGTAAAATTTCGATCCATTCTTTCATTAGCTCCGCACTGTCCTCTTTCCATTTTTTTATGACAGTTTGTTCGTCATATACGCTGGGCCGCTCAAATAAATAAGCACCCTCAGAAAGAATGTCCTGAATAAAGGTTGCACGTTCTTTCATCATACCACATACTTCCTCGAGACACTTGCTGTCTTCGTTTCTTCCTAGTTTTTCTCTAAGCATTTCCGAGAGCCGAGCGTTCGAATTATTTCTTAAATACTGTTGTTGGTACCAACGTGTTTTATCAGGGTCAAACTTCGCTCCGGCTTTTGAAACGCGTTCAAGCGTGAAAACGGATGCTAATTCGTCTAATGAAAAAATTTCTTGTGGTGTACCGGGATTCCAACCCAAGAAAGCAAGCATATTGATAAATGCTTCTGGGAAGTAACCTTTTTCACGGTAACCTGAATACAATTCTCCCTCTGAAGTTGTCCAATCTGTTGGAAAAACAGGAAATCCTAAACGGTCACCATCCCGCTTTGAGAGTTTACCATTTCCATCTGGACGTAAGAGAAGTGGTAAATGAGCAAATTGAGGAACGTCCCAACCAAATGCCCGATACAACATTACATGCAAAGGTGCTGAGGGCAGCCACTCTTCTCCCCGTATCACATGACTGATTTTCATAAGATGGTCATCAACGATGTTTGCCAAGTGATAAGTTGGCATTCCATCGCTTTTAAAGAGAACTTTATCATCGAGATTGTTTGTGTTTACCACAACCCACCCCCTAATTATATCTTCGAAACGGATATCTTCGTTTCGAGGCATTTTCATGCGAATTACATAAGGAGCACCACTTTGAATTAAGGCATCAACCTGATCTTGGGGCAAGGTCAGGGAGTTTTTTAAAGAGGTTCTCGTTATGTGATTATATTGCCAATTAGGCATGCCCATCGCTTTGGCTTTTTCTCGCATGTGATCAAGCTCCTCCGATGAATCGAAGGCATAATACGCTTTCTCTTCTTTTACAAGCTGTTCTGCGTAGGGCCTGTACAACTCTTTGCGTTCACTTTGAACATACGGCCCGTAGTCACCACCTATTCCAGGTCCTTCGGTCGGCATGATTCCACACCAACGAAGAGCATCCAGAATATATTCTTGTGCCCCAGGAACAAAACGTGTTTGATCTGTATCCTCAATGCGAATAATGAATGTTCCGTTGTTTTTTTTAGCGAAAAGGTAATTGTAGAGCGCTGTTCGAACCCCGCCCATATGTAAGGGGCCTGTTGGAGAGGGGGCAAAACGCACACGAACCTGAGATGTTGACATTTTTAATCTGTTTAGACAAAGATAGTCAGTTTTTTAAAGCTTGAAGAATGGAGAATTAACCACTTTTAACAGGATAAACAGGTGTTATAACGAAAAAACATTCACGTTTTCAATGAGATGTTCTAATTTAGTGATTAAAGCCGTGTAATGAATTCATTTGAGCTTCTTCTGGATCACATAGATCGCTTCATCAGAAAATTCTATAAGAATCAAATGGTGAAGGGAGCCATCTTGTTTCTTACTTTTTTTCTTCTGACTTATTTACTTACAATTACACTTGAGTATTTTGGTCGTTTCGGGAGTGTAACACGTGCTATTCTTTTCTTCTCCTTTATAGGAATCAATCTTTATTTACTTACAGCATATCTCATCTTACCATTAGCAAAGCTCTATTCATTTGGAAAACGGATAGACCGCTATCAGGCAGCAGACATCATAGGAAATTTCTTCCCTGAGATTTCAGATCGGTTAAGAAATACACTTCAATTGAAGGACAGCCTTGAGGAAAACACAGGTAATATAGAGCTTATTCGTGCAAGTGTTGTACAACGGGCTGATTCATTGAGTGTAATACCGTTTTCTTCAGCCATTGATATTCGAGAAAACAGAAAATACGCGAAATACCTAATACCCTTATTTCTTCTCTTTGTCCTGATCGGAGCTGCCGCTCCTGAGCTTTTCAGCGAAGGAACAAAGCGTGTTGTTAATTACTCCAAAGAATTTAAACCTGAGGCACCATTCAAATTTGTATTGCTTACATCAGAGAGTGTTTTGGAAGAGGGAGAAAGCTTACCGGTTAAACTTAGGTTGGACGGAAAAGATTTTCCTGATAATGTATATGTAATTAGTGAAAATGGAAAGTTTCTTCTAAAGCGGACTGGAAAAAACACTTTTGAAGGAGTTATTCAAAAACCATCAAAGTCTGGCACCTTTCACTTTGAGGCGAACGAGTTCACGAGTAGGGATTATCCATTAGAGATTTTCGGTAAGTCTGTAATAGGAAAGCTTCAAGCGACACTTTCCTATCCCACCTATCTCGGTAGGGAACAAGAATTGATTGAGAATGCAGGCGATATGACCGTTCCTGAGGGAACCCAGATTGAATGGAGTATTAAAACAAAGAACACTCAGAGGGTTAAATTTTTCTTTAATGGTTCACAGCAGGAATTTTTCTCAGAAGGGTTTAAATTGACAAAGAAGATTCGAGAAGAGAGCAAGGTGCATTTGGTGCTATTTAACAAGTTCAAGAAAAAAACAGATTCAACCAAACTTACTATAGCTGTGTTAAAAGATGCTTATCCATCTATTCAATTAGAGGAGTTTAAAGACAGCATTGCGGATGGTGTTCGTTTTTTCTCCGGAAGAATTGCCGATGATTATGGTTTGACGGGATTAAATTTTGTGTATACCATTGTTTCAGAAAACGGAGCAAAAAGGACGAGTCGTTTGAATGTTAAAAAGGTCGCAGGAATCGAAACCGGCTTCGACTTTGCGGTAGATTTTCGAAGAGAAAACCTAACACTGAAAGACCGTGTGGAGTATTACTTTGTTGTAAGTGATAATGACGGGGTGAATGGCTCAAAATCTACAAAGAGTCAGACGTTTACTTACAAGTTGCCAAGTCTTGAAGAACTGAATGAACAACGTCAGGAAGAACAAGAACAATCAAAGGAGTCTTTAGAGGATATTTTGAAGAGAACACAGCAATTCCAGAAAAACGTCGATAAGCTGAAAAAGGAGGTGATGGGATCTAAAAATTCAGACTGGAATAAGTTAAATAAGGTTGAGCAACTGAAGGAGGAGCAGAATCAAATTTTACAGTCTCTCGAACAGTTGAAACAACAAATGGAAAACAGTGTCGAAGAAAAAAATCAGCTATCCGAAATGGACAAGGAGCTCTTGGAAAAACAGGAGATGTTAGAAAAGCTGTTAGACGAAGTGATGGATGATGAGCTTAAAAAGTTATTGGATGAGCTTGAAAAATTGATGAAAGAAAACAATAAAGACATGTTGAAAGATAAGCTCGATGATTTAGAGCAAAATTCTGAAGACATGAAAAAACAATTAGATCGAAGCATGGAGATGTTAAAGCGGCTCCAGGTAAATGAAAAGATAGATGATATAGAAAAAGAGTTGCAGGAGCTTTCTAAGGAGCAGGAGGAACTACGTAAGGATGTGGAAAGCGAAAAACTTGATTCAAAGTCTGCTGAGCAAAAACAGGAATCCTTAAATGAGAAGTTTAAAGAACTTCAGGAGGATCTGGATCAACTTAAAGAGTTGAATAAAGCGCTTGAAGACCCTATGGAGCTTGGAAACACAGAAGAACAAGAGAAGGAAATAACAGATGAAATGCAAGAGGCATCCGATAACTTAGGTGATAATAAAACTAAAAAAGCAGGCGAAAATCAAAAGAATGCATCGGATAAAATGAAATCACTGGCGGAGCAGCTTGAGATGATGCAACAAATGTCGAATCAACAACAACAAGAGGAGGACATTAATTCCCTTCGGAATATCTTGGAGAGTTTGATGGCGCTTAGCTTTGATCAAGAACTGGTGATGCAGCGCTTTGGAAAAGTTGGTGATACTGACCCTGCTTACAGGCGGTATGGGCGCAAGCAACGACAGATTATAGATGAGACACTTCCTGTTCGCGATAGTCTTCTAGCGCTTGCAAAACGTCAGCCTAAAATCGCTTCGTTTGTGGATAAAGAGTTAAATACCATTGAGAATAATCATGAATTAATCCTTGATGATATTGATGAGCACCGAAAGAGGGATTTAGGAATCCATCAACAATCCGTAATGACAGCGTATAACAACCTTGCCTTGCTTTTAAATGAGAGCCTACAAAGCATGCAACAACAGATGCAGCAAAGCATGAAGCAGGGACAGGGAAGTTGTAGTAAGCCCGGTGGAAATGGAAAACCGAAGTCTGGAAATTCAATGTCCACGGGAGACATGAAGCAAATGCTGAAAAAACAGCTGCAACAAATGGAAAAAGGAAATAATCCAAACGGAAATAAACCAGGCCAGCAACCTGGAGGCAAACAGGGAGAAGGTGGTATGGGTATGCCAGGATTAGGGAATAAAGAAATTGCTAAGATGGCCGCTGAGCAGACAGCGATTAGGCAGCGATTAGAGCAGCTAAGAAACGAAATGAATAAGGAAGGGAAAGGCTCCGGTAACCAGTTGAACCCGTTAATTAAAGAGCTTGAACAACAAGAGAAAGAATTGGTGAATAAAATGTTTACGAATGAAACACTCAAAAGACAGAAGGATATTTTGACAAGATTGTTAGAATCTGAGAAGGCTTTAATGGAAAGAGGTTACGAAGAAAAAAGAGAGTCAACAGGTGGAAAAAATGAAAATTATGGTAACCAAATTCGCTTTGAAGAGTATAATCGTCAAAAGCTAAAACAAGTTGAACTGTTGAGATCCGTTGACCCAGTCTTTAGAAAGTATTATAAAGATAAGGCGAGTGAATTTTTCAACAAGGAATAGCTTTCAGAACTAAAGAATGTATTCGTTGTTATGAAAGAAGGATTTACTATTATTGACCATGTTTCAATACCATCAAAATTCGAGGCCGTGGGTCGGGTCGAAAATTTAGTTGATAAGGTTTGTACGGATTTAGGGGTCAACGAAGACTTCTATGGAAATGTGTTGATTGCCGTTACGGAGGCCGTTAACAACGCAATAGAACATGGTAACAGGTTTAGCCCTGAAATGGAAGTTAATGTTGCAGTTGGAGATAATAGAACAGAATTTTGTTTCAATATAAAGGATCAAGGTGAGGGTTTTGATTACGTGAATTTACCTGATCCTACAGCACCGGAAAACTTAATGAAGGAAAACGGTCGCGGTATATTTCTGATGAAAAATTTAGCGGATGAAGTGGAATTTGAAGACTCGGGGAGCAGCGTAAATATTTACTTTAATAAATGATAGAGGTTCATTATAATGAAATAGAAGAAGTTCCGGGTGTTAATTCGGAACTTCTTGTTTTATGGCTTTTATCTGTTGCGGACGAGGAGGGATTCACATGTGAAAATATAAACATTGTCTTTTGTTCTGATTTGTTTTTGCTTGAATTAAATAAGCGGTTTTTAGCCCATGACTATTTTACTGATATCATCACTTTCGATTATTGTCAGGGGAAAATTGTGTCTGGCGAACTGTATATATCTATGGAGAGGGTCAGGGACAACGCGGATCAACTCAATCAAGATTTTATCAACGAAGTAAACCGCGTATGCGTGCACGGCATTCTTCATTTATGCGGATATGGTGATAAATCATCAGAAGAACAGTGGAAAATGCGATCGAAAGAAGATTACTATTTAAACAAATATGTTTCACGTGAAACATGAGCCGATTTGGCGTAATTTTGTTTCACGTGAAACATTTGAAAAATGCTCCAAAAATATGATGTGATCGTTGTTGGAGGCGGTCACGCAGGTTGTGAAGCGGCAAACGCTGCGGGTAAAATGGGTAGTCGTGTGCTGTTGGTCACGATGAACTTGAATACGATAGCTCAAATGAGTTGCAACCCAGCTATGGGTGGTGTTGCAAAAGGTCAAATAATCCGTGAGATTGATGCTTTAGGTGGTGGCTCAGGCATCGTGAGTGACCGTAGTGCGATACAATTTCGAATGTTAAATCGATCAAAGGGCCCAGCTATGTGGTCACCAAGAACTCAAAATGACAGAATGCTCTTTGCAGAGGAATGGCGTTCGTTGCTCGAGTCTAATCCGAATGTGGACTTTTGGCAAGACATGTGTTCGGGGTTGATCATAGAAAATGGAAAAGTATTAGGGGTTCGAACATCAATAGGTGTGGATATTTACGGAAGTGCAGTGGTGTTAACGAATGGCACCTTCTTAAATGGGTTAATTCATCTTGGGGAGAAACAATTTGGAGGTGGCAGAGCTGGTGAAAAAGCGGCTACAGGAATAACAGAGGGGTTAGTTAAATATGGTTTTGAGGCTGGTAGAATGAAAACCGGTACTCCACCACGTGTAGATGGTCGTTCTTTGGATTATTCTAAAATGGAGGTTCAGGAAGGTGATGATAATCCCTCTACGTTTAGTTACGGTAAGGTTTTACCCTTGTCTTCTCAACGGCCTTGTCATATTACTTATACGAATGAATTAACCCACGATATTTTAAGAACAGGCTTTGATAGGTCGCCGATGTTTAATGGATCCATAAAAAGTACAGGCCCCAGATATTGTCCGAGTATTGAAGACAAGATTAATCGTTTCGCTGATCGTGACAGGCATCAGATTTTTGTTGAACCTGAGGGATGGAAAACAGTCGAGATCTATGTAAATGGATTCAGCACTTCTCTACCTGAGGATGTTCAATTAGAAGCAATGAGAACTATACCTGGATTTGAAAAGGCAAAGATGTTTCGTCCAGGGTATGCGATAGAATATGATTACTTCCCCCCAACACAATTAAAGCACACCTTGGAAACTAAGTTGGTTGAGAATTTATATTTCGCCGGCCAGATAAATGGTACTACGGGTTATGAGGAGGCCGCGTGCCAAGGGTTGATGGCTGGAATTAATGCTCATAGAAAAGTGAAGGAACAATCAGAATTTGTATTGGGCCGAAACGAAGCCTACATTGGTGTGCTCATTGACGATTTGATTACGAAGGGAACAAAGGAGCCTTATCGCATGTTTACAAGCCGTGCTGAGTTTAGAATATTACTTAGACAAGACAATGCAGACATTCGCCTAACACCAATTGGATACGAAATAGGCCTTGCAGGTGAGGATAGTATGCGCAGGGTTGAAAACAAGAAGCTAAACACTAATTCTTTGGTGAAAGCTATGCGAGAAATAGGTGTCCCCCCCGAAATTGCTAACCCTATATTGATTGAAAAGGAATCTTCTGTGCTGGCTCAACAGATAAAATTGTCCAGCTTAGTTGCGAGACCTCAGCTTTCTATTGATGATGTTTTGGAAATGTCCCCTGAATTAAAAAAAATGGTTCAGAACCTAGAAATGGACCAAAAGGAAATAGCGGAACAAGCAGAGATTTTAATCAAATATGAAGGGTATATTTTACGTGAAGAGGAGCAGGTAGAGAAACTAAAAAGACTTGAGGATGTTAAAATTCCTGAGAGTTTAGAGTATGAAAACATTAAAAGTTTAAGCATCGAGGCTAGGGAGAAATTGCAGCAAATTATGCCATCTACGATTGGCCAGGCATCCAGAGTAAGTGGTGTATCGCCGAGTGACATATCGGTATTATTGATTCATTTGGGCCGATAGTTTCACGTGAAACAATAATTAAAAGAAGAGGTCCGAAACCAACTTTCGGACCTCTTCTTTTTTTATCGCATGAGATCAAATTGGATCAGCCCAATCGCCGTTACTTTTAATAAGTTCTATAAGCTCTTGGACCGCCTCCTCTTCCGGCACATTCTTTTTAATAACGGTTTTTTCCTTGTAGAGGGTGATTTTGCCAGGACCCGTGCCTACATAACCATAATCCGCATCGGCCATCTCCCCTGGTCCATTAACAATGCACCCCATAATTCCAATCTTTAGTCCCTTCAAATGATCCGTTTCCTTTCTAATCTTCGCTGTTGTCTCTTGTAGGTCGAAGAGCGTTCGGCCACAGGAAGGACATGAAATGTATTCTGTTTTGGATATTCTGGTTCTTGTTGCCTGTAAAATGCCAAATGAGGTGGAATTTATGAATGTAGAGGGTTGTTTTCCCTTAATCCATATTCCATCCCCAAGTCCATCGATCATCAGTGCTCCGAGCTCAGATGATACCTCTAATTGAAATGTTTCTGAGTCTAAGTTGTTGTTAGTGTTTTTAAGAATAACTGAATTGTGTATATTGTTGGAAATTAAATATTTAAACCAATATCTATAGATTTGCACACGATTTGTACATTGAGCATTAAAGACTAAAACACATTGTGTATTGGTGAGTTTTAAGTTTCTCAACTCGTTTGTCTCTGTGATTTCTACAAAACACATCGTTTTTTCATCCATGTCACTCAACTCACTTGTTTTAATAAGCGGATGTATACCTGGGGTTAGATTATAATTTTTTTTCCAAGTATCAAACGAGACAACAATACCAAGTGCACCAGGCTTTTCAAATGAGAGCGTGTGATCCCCAATAAACACATAATCTGCGGCTTGCTCTTGAATGTTCCATTTGTCAAGTTGCACTGAATAGCTGTATCCGAATCCAAAGAAATGAGAAGGTTTAATTTCATCTTTATGTGAAAGATCAGCCATAACAACGGGTACATGTTTGTCTCCAATGTTCCCAAGATTCGAGCTAGTGCGCCGCTCGTATGAAAATGGATTGTAGGGAAGGGACCCACCAGTTGGTATTTCAATCGTCTTATCAGTTTTGTAAAATTTATCTCGAAGCTTGGCGGCAACAGGAATTTCTTTTTCGGGTTCTTCCGTTAGGGAAACACGAATAGTATCTCCTAGGCCATCCTCTAATAGAGCACCAATTCCGACTGCAGACTTTATCCTGCCATCTTCGCCATCGCCTGCTTCCGTAACTCCTAAATGCAAGGGGTAGCAACGTCCATGCTTTAACAGTGTAGCTGAAAGCATGCGATATGCCTGAACCATAACTAGAGCATTGCTGGCCTTCATAGAAATTACCAGGTTGTGAAAATGGTGTTTTTCACAAATTCTAATGAACTCCATCGCCGACTCCACCATGCCTTGCGGAGTGTCGCCGTAACGACTTAAAATTCGGTCTGAAAGAGAACCATGATTCGTGCCAATGCGCATGGCTGTTCCGTGTTCTTTACATAGCAAAACCAAAGGGGTGAATTTTTCTTCAATGCGCTTTAATTCCGCATCATAATCCTCGTCTGTATATGATAACTCCTCAAATTTTTTCTTGTCCGCATAGTTTCCTGGATTAACTCGGACTTTTTCGACGATTTTAGCTGCAATTTCAGCAGCGTTTGGAGTGAAATGAATATCCGCAACTAACGGAGTATTGTAACCACGTTCAAGAAGTCCGCGTTTAATGTTTTCAAGGTTTTCAGCTTCTTTTTTACTTGGAGCTGTCAGACGAACTAATTCGCAACCGGCATCGATCATTCGTATGGATTGTTCAATGGAACCGTTTGTGTCCATTGTATCGACCGTTGTCATCGATTGTAGTCGAATGGCATTGTTTCCACCCAATTCTAAGTCACCAATTTTCACCGATAACGTAGGAAAACGTTTTCTCTCGTATGGATTAAGGCAATAGGGATCGTCTTTTTTAATGGGTATCATAGGCTTGTAACTAATTCAAAAACAAAGTTACATATTATAATGTTTATCGCTGGTTTTAAGCCCAATCGAGCTGTTTCATAATAATTGTGTTTTAGACATTGGAAAATAGACTACCTTTGTTACACTATTATAATCGAAAAAACATGTCGTTTTCATCAGTAAGGTTTTCAAGAAACCACAATGAAGAATTTTATAAAGTGCTCAAACAGCGTGTGAATGAGTACTTTAAACAAAACAATATATCGAGATATGGCAATGCAGCGATGGTTTTCAAAACTGTTTGTATGATGTTGTTGTATTTTGTTCCCTTCGTTTCTCTCTTTTTCGTGCAAAATCAATGGGTGTATCTTGCTTGTTGGATTATGATGGGCTTTGGAATGGCGGGATTGGGGCTTTCGGTAATGCACGATGCAAACCATGGTGCATATTCAAAAAATGAAAATGTAAACAAATGGGTGGGATATGTTCTTTTCTTTTTAGGAGGAAGTGATGTTAACTGGAGAATTCAGCACAATGTGTTACATCACACTTACACGAATGTAACAGGCATGGACGAGGACATTAATCCAGGTGCTGTTTTGCGATTCTCTCCTCATGAAAAGAGACGTTGGATTCATCGTTTTCAGCATTTGTATGCATGGTTTTTCTACAGTCTTATGACACTTCTTTGGTTTATTTCCAAAGATTACAGACAAACATATCGTTACGAGAAAATGGGCTTAACTTCTACTCAGAAAACTACTTTGAGAAAACAAATCATTACGTTGATCATTTCTAAGTCGATGTATGCCCTGTTGACCATTGCCCTTCCGCTTCTTCTAAGTCCATTTTCATGGTGGTATACAATCGCCGGCTTTTTAATAATGCATGCTATTGCCGGTTTAACACTCGCGTGTATATTCCAGCCTGCACATGTGGTTCCAACTTCCGACTTCCCAATGCCGGATGATTCAGGAAACATTGATGCGGATTGGGCTGTTAGTCAGCTTTACAATACTGCCAATTTTGCACCTGGAGCGAGATTGTTCTCGTGGTATGTCGGTGGTTTGAATTACCAAGTTGAGCACCATTTATTTCCTAATATTTGTCACATTCACTATCGTAAGATTTCAAAAATTGTGAGTGAAACAGCGAAAGAGTTTAATCTGCCCTACCATTCTTATAAAACGTTTTATGGTGCCCTTAAGGCTCATACTGAACTTTTGTACCGTCTTGGTAAATATGACGAGGCTCTAGCCATTCATTAATAAACATGCACCTAGAAACCGTTCGCAATTATTGCTTATCGTTTCCTTACACCGTTGAAGAGTTTCCTTTTGATCAAGCTACACTTGCATTTAAAGTAGGTGGAAAAATCTTTGCCTTAGCAGATGTAGACCAATTCAGTTTTATAAATCTGAAATGCGATCCGGAAAAAGCGGTCGAATTAAGAGAGCGTTTCCAAGCCGTTCGACCGGGTTACCATATGAATAAAAAACATTGGAACTCTGTATATATACATTCCAACCTATCGGAAACACAGGTCTTTGAACTAATTGCTGATTCGTATAATCTTGTATATAACTCTTTGTCAAAGAAGATAAAAAATGAGCTTACGCTGGGATAAATATATTTGGGCGGTGCGTCTGGCAAAAACACGATCGCAAGCATCGGAATTTTTTTCGAAAGGGAAAATTAAAATCAACGAGAAGGAAACAAAACCATCAAAAGAACCACGTGTCGGCGACTTAATAAGTGTTCATAAAAATGGTGCGATTTTCACATACAAGGCGATTCAACTGCTCGAAAAACGTGTTGGACCGAAATTAGTTTCGGAATATCTGGTTGATCTAACAACTCCGGAAGAACGAAAAAAACACGAAGACTACAATTTGGCCCAAAGTGCCTATCGTGCTTATGGTACAGGTAAACCATCTAAAAAGGATCGTAGGGAGATCGACGACTTTTTACAGGATTGGGATTAATCTTTTTTTGATTTCATGTAACGAATGGTTTCATTGTTCGTCTGATGTTCAAAGATGACGGTTACAGAATATAATAGCTGTGTTAACGAGTTGGCAGACGGATTATTTCGTTTTGCGATAAAAACGACAGGTAATTCGTCAGCTGCGGAGGATTTTGTACAAGATGCGTTTGAGCGGTTATGGCGGAAAGCTGATCAAATTGAAGCCACAAAGGCAAAGGCGTATTTATTTAGAACAATAATAAATCTTCAGATTGATGCGGTCCGACGGACGAAACTAAGCAAAATTCATCTAGAATCTCAATCCGTTCATGAAGTGCAACCCCCCATTTCGTTTGACCTCAGAAAACATCTTGATGATGGATTGCTTAGATTAACTGATGCACAACGAAATGCTTTGTTGCTAAGGGATTATGAAGGATACAGTTACCTCGAAATCGCGGACATTTTGAATGTTTCTGAAGACTCGGTGAAGGTCACCATTTTCAGAGCGAGAAAGTCCTTGAAGGAGTATTTAGTAACCATAGATGTTTTGGTATGAAGTGGTCAGAAGAAGAATTAATCATCAGGATAATGGATGCCAGGGATGGTAAACTTGATATGAAACAGTTGGCAGAGCTACAATCCTTTATCGAAGAAAATGCTGAATTTAAAGATTACCTTGAAGATTTACCTTTACTAGAGCCCGAAAACCAAAAGTTCGATAAAGAGACACTGTACAAAGAGCCGTTTCTAAATGTTCAAGCCTACAAAGATCTCCAAGGGTCATTCGATGATAAATTAATCATTGGTGAAATAGAAGATGTATTGACTACAGAAGAAAGAGATTTCATTCGATTCAAACAAAATGAACACGCATTCCTAAGTGAATTAAGGTTTTATAAGACTACAAAGCTAATTCCCGATAGTACGATTCAATATATTCAGAAAGAGAAATTAAAACGAAAAACACCGCTCATTACACTGGATAGGCGTTTATTGGTTGGTTTAGCAGCTGCAAGTGCAGCCACACTGCTATATTTTTCGATTTCTGCACCCGAAAACCATCTGAACACACATGTCTCACATACACGTTCCCAAAGCGCCTTAAAAGTCGTTAAATCGCCAAAAAAATCCATTTTAACTGTTGGGTCGACTAAAGTTGTTGAACCCAGTAATACGTTGCCGTTGGAAAAAAAGAAAATAAAAAATGCAGATTCACCAATCCAAATAGTGGAAGAAAGTCAAGAAGCCTTCAAAACACCTGTTATCCCTATTGTCGAGGCGCCTGAACAAGTTGGACAAGAATTAGCTGTTATTTTTCCAGAAAGTGAGGATCAAAAGGCGATAGAAAATCAGAAATTATCTGGCATAAAGCAATACGACAATCTATGGGCATACGTCAAAGGGAAATTCAGGAAAACATTCTTTGGAGATGAACTAATTACGAGAGATGCACAAGTATCTGAGATTTCCAGAAAAGTAAGTGAACAAACCGGACTGGACTTAGCCTATAACAGAACGAAATTTACTGATCAAGAGGTATTATATTTTAAACTTGGCGCATTTAGTGTAGAGCGTAAGCGATCAAATTAAAAATCGCTTGTAACAGAAATCCAAGTTCTTCGTCTTAACAAAAATAAAAATCAATAGCACATGAAAAGAATAGTTATTTTATCCGTTTTACTGATTTCTTCTACTGCGTTTGCACAAAGAGAAGAGAAAAAGGACACTACACGAATCAATGTTGGGGAAATGGAGATCTTAGTCATATCCCACGAGGATAAAGCAGTGATAGATACCATAGATGCCGCACCGACGGAGGTAGAAAAAGAAAAGATCAAGGCGCACTGGGCAGGTTTGGACATGGGTTTCACCGCACTGATGAATCCAGATTTTGGAACTTCTTTTGCGGAGCATCCTTATTGGGAAAATGACCCGGGAAGATCTATGACCTGGAACTTGAATTTGTTTGAACATAAATTTGGGAGAACTGTGGGTTTTACCACTGGAATGGGTTTTAGTTTCACCCAAACAGCGTTTAAAGACAATTATGTGTTGGTTTATACCTCAGATACGCTTTATGCTGAGATAGATTCTGTAAATACATACTCTAAAAACAAATTACGAGCGACTTATTTGACGGTTCCTTTGTTGCTGGATATTTGTTCAGTAAAAAAAGGAGGAGATGGATTTTACCTTGCCGCTGGGGTTGTTGGTGGTGTTCGAATCTCTTCCAGGATCAAACGAATTGGTGAACAGGATGGAAAAGAATTCCGTCAGGAAGAAAAAGGCGTCTATGGCTTGAATGCCTTCAGACTGGATGCAACAATTCGCACAGGATACGATAATTGGGGGGCATTTGCTTCTTACAACCTGATGCCATTATTTGAAACATCAAAAACAGTATCAGTCTATCCACTTACTGTTGGACTGACGCTCAACTTTTAATTGAATTTAAAGGTGAAATAAAAAAGGCTGCTCAAACGAGCAGCCTTTCCTTATTCCAAGAAGTTGGATTATTTCTTAACTACGTTGAACTGTGCAGTTTTTCCGTTTTCAAGAACAACGTTAACAACATAAACACCTGCATTCAATGCAGCAATGTTCAAGTCTGTTTTTCCATTTACTAGATCAGCTGATTTTGTAAGAACTGTACGGCCAGCTACATCTGTCATAGAAAGTTCTGCTGTACCTTCTCCCTCAATTGATATTGAAAGATTGTCGATAGCAGGGTTTGGATACGCAACAGCATTCACGATGTTCGACTCTGCTATGGAAGCTGATGTCGCATCAAACACGCGCAAAGCAAGTGAAGGAGCATTATCAGAACCAAATCCACCAGCCGAGTATGTTCCATCGCTTTCTACAGGGAACAATGGTTGTAAGTAACCGTTTACATTTGTAGTGTAGTTGATCTGAGTATCATAGCGGAAGAAAACACTAAGGTTCACTGTTTGAGCACATGCAAGGTAACGCTTGTTGTTTTCCAATACATATGGAGCCTCAAATGCACCATATACAATAGTGTCCTCCAGATTAGAAGGATAATAGTAATATCCGAAAGCAACAGGAGTTAACACGTTGAATGCAAGGTTAGGATCATTTAAGTCCACGAAATTATCACCCCACTCATACAGATTAAGTGCGATTTCTTCTCCTGTAAGGTCGATACTATCAGCTGCATTAGTTACAAGTGCAAAATATAATCCTTGCACACCGATTCTGCTTGCATTAGGATCAGAAATCACATTACAAATTGAGTAGGTAGCATTGTTTTCATTCGGACGATATCCCCCTACTCCACCTGGTAAGTTATTCACTGCATCGAGAGAACTGTATGAGAAAATAGTGTCATTTATTGAAAAGTAGGTAGTAATGACATTGTCAGCTGCATAATCATCGTTTGCTGCATCAAGTCCAACAGTGTAAGTCAGTGTATAACGGCCCGGTGCATATGTAGGCAATGAAAATGCAGGAAATGCCTGCGCCTCTCCCGGATAAAGATATACGCTATCAGGTGATGCTAAAGAAGCGACTGTGATAGTCTGATTGTAAACCGCGTTGCCAGATGGATCTGTTACAGTTGCATTTACACTAATGTTTGTTTGAGCCGAAGAACCATCATTGAATAATTGTGTACCAATATCAAAGTTAAACTCAGTTCCATCCTGTGCAAGAAGCGCAGGCACACCAGTTGATTTTGAAATCAATGTTCCTCCCGGACGGATTGCAACATCGTTTGCAAATACACCAACTTTGTTTCCAATGAATACATTTACAGTGCTAGTTGCCATTTGGTTTACAAGTGTCGCGCCGTCAAAAGACGTAAGCATTACTGCGGGAATAGTCACATTTGCACCGGCTGCTCCAGCTCCCATCTGAATAACTTCAGGATCGCGGTTGATGACAATAACACCAATTGCCCCAGCTGTTTGTGCGTTCAGCGCTTTCTCTCCAAATTCACACGTGTTTCGATAAATGACCGCAATTTTACCTGTTAGGTCATTGGTGAGAGGATTACATCCTTCCTGAGAAACTGGATGTCCTTGATCGTTGATTCCCGTTGAACCATCTTCAACTAGCATTAAATCGCCTTGAACGAACGTCCCAGGGATGTTAAAATCAGGAGTTCCCCAGCCACCCGCCGGATCGGCCCAGGTGTGGGTGTAGCTTCCCTGAATAGGCGCTGGAGAAATTCCCAGCACTACGGATTGTGCGAAACTTAATGCGCTAAACAAAACCGCAGAAACAAAAAGTAACGATTTCTTCATAAGTTTAAATTTTAATTGTCGTAAAATTAACACATTATTCATGTCTTTTCAAAAAAGACGAAATTGTATTTTATTCCGTTGGTTGAAAAAAAAATGCCGTCAAATTTTGACGGCATGAGTTACAATAGATGAATGGGGATTTTTACTCTTCTGAAGAAATAGCGGCCATTAGAAATTCTCTGTTCATCCTGGCAATGTTTTCAAGCGAGATACCTTTAGGGCATTCTACCTCACAAGCGCCAGTGTTCGTGCAGTTTCCGAATCCCTCTTCGTCCATTTGTCGTACCATATTCAGCACACGTTGTTTCGCTTCAACACGTCCTTGTGGCAATAGTGCATATTGCGAAACTTTGGCGCCTACGAATAGCATCGCCGAACTGTTTTTACAAGACGCTACGCACGCGCCACAACCAATGCACGCTGCTGCTTCAAACGCTTTGTCTGCATCACTTTTTGGAACTGGAATAGCGTTCGCATCCATTGTTCTGCCGGAAGTATTTATTGATACAAAACCACCAGCTTGCTGAATGCGATCAAAAGCACTTCTGTCGACAACAAGATCTTTTATCACTGGAAATGCTTTTGCCCTCCATGGTTCAACGTAGATGGTGTCTCCATTTTTGAATGAGCGCATATGCAGTTGACACGTCGTTACTCCAGTATCCGGCCCATGTGCTCGACCATTGATGTACATCGAACAGCTTCCACATATGCCTTCTCGACAATCATGGTCAAAGGCAACAGGCTCTGTTCGTTCGTTGATCAGCTGTTCGTTCAGCTGATCCATCATTTCCAGGAAGGAACTGTCAGTTGAAACATTGTCTAATTTGTATGTTTCGATGGCTCCTTTGGAGTTGGCGTTCTTTTGTCTCCAAACTTTAAGGGTGATGTTTATGAATTTTGATGCCATTTCATTGAATTTTAAATTCGGGATTCAGGATTTGGAATTTAGCGCTAAACAACACTCATTCCCTATCATGTGTTCCTCACTCGTTATTTATAATTTCTAGCTGCAATTTTAATGAACTCGTAGTTCAGAGGCTCTTTATGAAGCACTGCTTTGGAAATGTCCATTCCTTGATATTCCCAAGCGGCAACAAACTTAAAGTTCTCGTCATCGCGAAGTGTTTCACCTTCTGAATCTTGGTGCTCCTCTCTGAAGTGTCCGCCACAAGACTCTTTTCGCTCAAGCGCGTCAATTGCCATTAGCTGTCCTAATTCGAGGAAATCAGCTACACGAAGCGCTTTTTCAAGCTCCGGGTTTAATTCATCCGCCGAACCAGGAACAAATACGTCTTTGTAGAATTCTTCTCTTAACGCAGCGATTTCTTGACTAGCTTCTAAAAGTCCTTGCTCATTTCTTCCCATTCCTACCTTGTTCCACATGATCAATCCAAGGCGTTTATGGAAATAATCTACTGATTTCGTTCCGTTGTTGTTCAAGAACTTATTGATTGTCTCTTTCACTCTGTTCTCCGCCTCATCGAATTCCGGTGTGTTGGTTGGAATCTTTCCTGTACGGATCTCATTCGCTAGATAGTCAGACACGGTGTAAGGCAATACAAAGTATCCATCTGCTAGACCCTGCATAAGAGCGGATGCACCCAAACGGTTTGCTCCGTGGTCTGAGAAATTAGCTTCTCCCGCCACAAAACATCCTGGTATGGAGGATTGAAGATTGTAATCAACCCATACGCCACCCATAGTGTAATGAACGGCTGGATAAATCTTCATTGGAGTTTCGTATGGGTTCTCATCTGTGATTTTTTCATACATCTGGAAGAGATTCCCATATTTTTCTTCAACCCATTTTTTTCCAAGTTCTAGTATTTTTTCCTCGGAAGGAGAGTGATCTCCTTGGGCAAATGCTGCCTGCTTACCTTTTGCCCGAATTTCAGAAGAGAAATCCAGATAAACCCCCTCATTGGTGTCATTTGCTTCAATTCCATAACCCGAATCACAGCGTTCCTTGGCTGCTCTAGAGGCAACATCACGCGGCACAAGGTTTCCAAATGCTGGATATCTTCTTTCTAAGAAATAGTCTCGGTCATCTTCTGCGATTTGCGTTGGTTTCAAGCGTCCCTCACGAATGGCTTCAGCATCTTCTTTTTGCTTCGGAACCCAAATCCGACCGGAATTGCGAAGTGATTCTGACATCAAGGTCAGCTTGGACTGATTCGTACCATGCACGGGGATACACGTTGGGTGAATTTGTACAAAACAAGGATTCGCAAAATACGCCCCTTGTTTATGGATCTTCCAAGCGGCTGTTACGTTACTTCCCATGGCATTGGTTGACAGGAAATATACGTTTCCATACCCACCTGATGCAATGATCACCGCGTGCGCCGAATGACGTTCTATTTCTCCTGTAACCAGATTTCGCGCAATGATTCCACGAGCCTTTCCGTCTACTTTTACAATATCTAGCATTTCGTGGCGGTTGTACATTTCAACTCTCCCTAAACCAATCTGTCGTGATAACGCTGAATAGGCGCCCAGTAACAATTGCTGTCCCGTTTGGCCTGCGGCGTAAAATGTACGTTGAACCTGAGTACCACCAAAAGATCGGTTGTCTAGTAGACCCCCATATTCACGTGCAAATGGCACACCTTGAGCAACGCATTGATCGATGATGTTTCCAGATACTTCTGCGAGACGGTGCACGTTCGCTTCACGCGCCCTGTAATCACCTCCTTTAATGGTGTCATAGAACAAACGGTAAATGGAGTCACCGTCATTTTGGTAATTTTTTGCGGCATTGATTCCACCTTGAGCAGCGATAGAGTGTGCTCGCCGTGGAGAGTCCTGAAAACAAAACGCTTTTACGTTGTACCCCATTTCACCAAATGACGCAGCTGCAGATGCTCCTGCCAACCCGGTCCCGACAACGATAATATCAATTTTCGGACGGTTATTCGGTGCAACCAGCTTCAAGTGGTTTTTATAATCAGTCCATTTTTGTGAAATGTGACCTTCTGGTATTTTTGAATCTAACGTCGACATATTCGTAAAAGATTTATTTCGTTAGGAAAATGATAATCGGAATCAGTGCAAAAGCAGCAGGCACAATGATTGCAAAGGCCTTTCCTGTTAATTTGATGATAGGGGTGTAACGCCTGTGGTTTATCCCTAAGGATTGGAATGCAGAAGCAAATCCGTGCATCAGGTGAAATGAGAGCACTGCCATCGATAGTACATATATGAGTACCGCCAAGAGTGCATTCTCATTTGTTTTGGCCCCATCAATGCTCTTGCCGAAGAATGCCATGACTATCTTATGTAAATCTTTGTATGTGTCTCCGATTTTTACATTCACTTCTTTGAAGTAAAGCTCGGTACCATTCTTGACAACAATCATTGGATTCACAGGAATTGGTTGTAAGCTCGGAGTGTGTGTATAATAAAGTGTATCTGCTTTTGTCATACCCATTTGATCTGTTGACTTAACAATGTACGTGTGCACGGGCATTGGATCTGAGGAATATTTCATTTTCCACCAAAAATTAGCCATGTGAATGACTATAAACACAAGTATCGCCGTTCCCAAAACAGCCATTTGTCTTGCCGCAGAGGAAGAATTTGCTGATGGATTAGTGTACGCATATTTCACGGGTCTTGCTTTTCTGTTCTGAATAGCAAGCATCAGTCCATCCACGGCATGAAACAAGATGGATATGTATGTAGCATAAGACAATACTTTCACAAAAATGTTGTGCGTCATAAAGTAAGCATACTCATTGAACGCCCTTCGCCCCTCTTCGCCGGTTTTGAGGATTAACTGAAGGTTTCCGAGGAGGTGACCCACCAAAAAGAGGCACAGGAACAATCCTGTAACGGCCATCCAGTATTTTTTGGCAATGGATGATGATAAAATAGCAGATTTACTCATGATACGTTTTCTAAAACAAGACAAATTTAACACATACAACAATTTTCAGAGAGATAGGTTCTTATTTAGATTGATTATATATAAGTGTATTTTACCCATCAGAGTTACAAAGCTCTTAGTTATCAGTTCTGTGAGAAAACAACACTATGAAATCATTACCATTTTTGTTTTTATTTTTCTCATTTCTGGGTCTTTCTCAAGAAGATGAACATTTAAAAGGAACGTTAAATGACCGAGAGCTAAATGGGGTTATCGTCGCATCCAATAAAGCAAATGTTATAGACGTTGAGGTTTATCCCAATCCATCTGAAGGCGATTTAAGTATAACAGCAAGGGAAGGCGCAACGGTTACGATTTACAGTGCTTCCGGAATCTATGTGGGCACCTGGATTGTGGGCACCGAAGGAAAAGTTTTTTTGGAAGATCTCACTCAGGGAACATACATCTGCTCGGTTTTGGGAGGAACTGAAAAGTCAATTAAAAAGTTTGTTGTTTTATAACCATTTAATCGTACATGCATCATTATTCACCGAAAGCGTGCTCTTTCTTCCAAGAATCAACGCCCTATTATCTTCGATGTGTCCCGCCGGGAAACCAAAAGCAACGGGAATATTTCGGTAAGTCAATTGTTCCCTAATGATTTCCTCTACCGATTTCCCGAAGGCAACGTCAGTATCTTCAAGATCTGTCATTCCCCCCACCAGGAGTCCCGAGATGTTTTCAAAAACTCCACATTTTTTGAATGCATAAAGCATCCGGTCGATGTGATAAATGTGTTCGGCAAGGTCTTCAATAAAGAGTATTTTTCCGGAATAATCAATTTGGTCGTCAGTACCTAGTAAACTGTATAAAATACTGAGGTTTCCGCCGACAAGTTCGCCAGATGAAACACCGTTTTTATTTTCTTTATGTGCAGAAAATTCAATGGAATATTCTGTTCCAGTGATTGCATTAATAAATGTTTCCAGGGCTTCGTTTGAATTTTTCGGAAGGTTCAGCACCATTGTTCCATGAATGCTTTGGATTCCAAAACGCTGTAATCTCTGATGAAAAACGGTAATATCACTGAACCCAATTAGCCATTTGGGTTGTCGCAGCATTCCAGCCCACTCCAGAGAATCTACAATCCGAACACAGCCATACCCGCCTCTCGCACAAAGAATTGCTTTCACCTCTTCATGATCCAGGCCAAATTGTAGGTCTTTCATACGCTCTTCATCGGTACCCGAAAAATAATGTGACCTTCCTCCACAATGTTCGGAAAGCAATACTCTAAACCCCTTCTTCTGAAGAAACTCCTGCGCAAATTCCAGATATTCCGCCTCGATTGCCTTGGCTGGAGCGGTAATGTAGATCAGATCGCCCTCATTAATTGGTTCGGGTGCTATTGACATGCCTTCTTTTGTATCAAATTTATATAAACTTTTCTTGAGTCTTTCAAACGCGTAACTTTGTTAAAACGAATTGGATGATCTCGCCCTACAATGATGAATATTTCATGCGTCAGGCCCTCATGGAAGCGCAGAAGGCTTTTGAACTAGATGAGGTTCCAGTAGGGGCAGTCATTGTTGCTAACAATCAGATCATAGCGCGAACACATAATTATACCGAGCGCTTAAATGATGTTACGGCTCATGCAGAAATTCAGGCGATCACAGCAGCTTCGGAATTTATTGGAGGAAAATATTTAAAGGGCTGCACGTTGTATGTGACATTGGAGCCCTGTGTGATGTGTGCCGGAGCGCTCTATTGGTCTCAAATCGACAAGGTAGTTTTTGGTACTCGGGATGAGAAGAGGGGTGCGGGAAAGATGCCGGAACGAATTTATCATCCCAAGACACTTGTTACCAATGGTATACTAGAAAAAGAATGTGCTGAATTATTGGTTTCTTTCTTTGAAAGCAAAAGGAAATGATTAACCGTTCTTTAAGAGTAAATCCAATTCAAAGGTGGCAATGATTTTTTTGCTTTGTCTCGAAAGGACATTTATCTTTTGCACTTTCGTATTGTCATTACAGAAACAGCGAATCTGATACCATCCATTTTCTTTGCTGGCGGTCAGTACACAACCAATGCAGCTAATGACAATCTCCTTTGATGGTTTGCCATTTAAACGAACCGAAAATAAATTCTCGTCCATACAGTTCATTTTAGCGTTCCCCCTTTTTACCAATGTCACTTCCACCCGAGGATCGTCACTCTGCAGCCGTAATATGACGGTTTCACGATGCTTTAGACTCCCGCAAGAGGTTAATAGTAAAAGAAAGAAAAGTAATCTAATGTTTGTCATAGCACGAATATAAGAGCAACCTAGATTATTTTATTCAAAACACGTGAATCGGAGAATTTCAATGCGATAAGAACAAAAATCAGAATACGTCAATGCCGTTTTTATTCGTGTTTAAACACCTTTTCCACCGAGCCATCACTGTAAATATATAACAGCAAAGCATTTGACTTTAAGGACGTTTCTCTGCCCGTGAGGTCCAGAATGCGAACAAGTTCAGGCTTCTGTTTTCCGATTTCACCAGCCGAAAGAAATGGGCTGTACTTCCAGGTTTCTTTAAGTCGCTGGATGCTTTCATTAATTCCGGCGGAATAGTATAAAACATCTTTGCTGACGACAGACATACCTCCTCTGCGGCCTAGAGTGGGAATACCGGGCAGGACAGTCCAACCATTTTGCAGCAGATCATAATTCCATAGATCATTGAACGAGTTGCCCAAACTATCTATCCCGAAACACACGTAAAGGGAATTGTTTAGTGCTTTCATGGTTGCGTGTGTTCGCCCAGCGGCAGGGAAGGTTGTGAGCTGTGTCCAGCTACCGCTCAAAGGGTCATACTCATACAAGTCATTTAAGAAGAAATTATTCTCATCACGGCCGAAAAGCAAATATCCCTTATCGTTCAACTCTGTTGCCGAGGCACGCCAACACGTTCCAAAAGTCAAATCGGCTTTCTGGATCCAGGTGTCAGAAACGGGAGAATAGCACCAGACCTCACCAAAGGCAGCGCTTAAAGATGTTTTCCCCCCAACGATATACACAGTATCATTGAGTGCAAAAGAACTACATCCGCTTCTTCCAGAAGAAGGCAAAGAAGTGCGTTGAGTCCAAGAGTTCTGAGTGGGATCAAAGCACCACAAGTCGTTTAGAAACGCAC
>JAJTDX010000162.1:0-1118 GCA_021298235.1 Cryomorphaceae bacterium
GCATTAAGCGGTTTACCACCCTCAGGTTCTTGGGAGATTTTTGAGTCCGTGGGAAATACCTCGATCACGGGGTCAGGCGCAACAGCCACTTTTTCAGGACTTGCACCAGGGACCTATACATTTTTTATTGAAGATAACATTGGGTGCCTTTCGGGACAGTCTACAACAGCTACCATTCTACCACAACCATCAACACCAGCCCTGCCTGTTGTTGGTACTGTGACCCAACCAACTTGTGCGGTCAATACAGGTAGTGTAGCACTATCAGGACTGCCTGCTTCAGGCACATGGACCTTGACCACTTCACCGGGAGGTAGTACGAATGGCTCTGGAGCTGCGACGACAGTCAGTGGATTAGCTGCAGGAGGTTCCTATACTTTCACTGTAACCAATACGAGTGGTTGTACTTCATTGTTGACAGCCGCTGTTTCGATCAATTCCGTACCATCTGCCCCTGGTGCACCGATTGTTGGTACCGTTACACAACCATCCTGTCTGTCGCCCCAGGGTAGTGCAGACCTCAGTGGTTTACCTGCCGGAAACTGGACAATCACAGCAAATCCGGGAGGATTGAATCAGTCAGGAAGTGGAGCCACCACCGTGTTTACGGGTCTTTCTGCTAATACAATCTATACCTTCATCGTCACGAATACAACAACTTTATGCAGCTCCGCGTCATCCGGAGATGCGGTGATTAGCCTATACAGTCCGACAGCACCGGTAGTAGGTACGATCACTCAACCGTCTTGTACGGTTTCAACCGGTGCAGTTGCATTGAGCGGACTGCCTGCGGGCTCATGGACGCTGACTGCATCACCGGGTGGAGCAACATTTACAAATTCCGGATCAACCTTTAATTTTACAGGTTTGACTTCGGGGAACTATACGTTTACGGTCACAGACAATAGCGGTTGTATTTCATCGCCTTCAACTGTTGCTTCGATCGATGCGCAACTAGTCACACCGGCACCCCCTGTCATTGGATCAATTACACAGCCTTCCTGTCAGGACATCACGGGAAGTGTTCAATTGACCGGCTTACCATCAGGAAATTGGACGATCATTGCTTCACCTGGCGGAACAACCTCCGGAAATGGATCAACCTTTACGATTACCGG
>JAJTDX010000162.1:1146-4651 GCA_021298235.1 Cryomorphaceae bacterium
GATCTGTTCAGCTGAATGGTCTCCCGACATCAGGTCTTTGGATTGTAACAGTTACTCCGGGTGGAACGACATTGATAAATAACGGTTCGACAGGAACCTTCACCGGTCTGGCTGCAAATAATTCCTACACCTTTACCGTTACTGATGAAAACGGTTGTACATCATCTTCTTCCGTTTCAGTGACTATAAACAATGTTCCATCTGCACCTTCAGCACCAACAGCAACAGTGACGATCCAACCGACCTGCACTACGCAAACAGGAACGATCCTAGTAACAGCGCCAACCGGTGCGAATTACGAGTACAGCGTGGACGGAACGAATTATCAAAGCTCAACGACATTCTCTGGTCTTCAACCTGGAACCTATCTGGTTTCCGTTGCTGACCTGACTACAGGTTGTACCTCAACTACTACCTCACTGGCGGTTAACACCGTTCCAAACGGACCCGCAACCCCGGTGGTGAATATTTCCGCACAACCCACTTGTTCAGATCCTACAGGTGCATTTGAGATCGTATCTCCACTAGGTGCAAATTACTCCTATACTAGCAATGGAATAGACCAAACGGAAACCACCTTTACGGGATTATTGCCGGGACAAACCTATTCAGTTACGGTAACGGATGTAACAAGCGGATGTGTTTCCAGCGCATTTGATGTGACCTTCAACGGTATCCCGACACCGGAATTAGTGGATGCAGGTCCTGACTATACAATCTCAGCAGGTGAAAGCGTAACATTAACGGCTTCGGGAAATGGAACTATGGTATGGAACAGCGGTGACATCACTTCAACAACCGTAAGTCCGACTGCTCAAACAACTTATACGGTTACCCTCACGGATGCAAACGGATGTACCTCCTCGGATCAGGCGACAGTATTTATCGCTGTTGAATGTGGTGATCTGTTCATTCCTACTGCATTCTCTCCGAATGGAGATGCATTGAATAGTTCCTTCAGGATCAAGGTCAACCCAACATGTATCGAGGAACTGGAACTCAAGATCTTCGACAGATGGGGAGAACTTGTATACGAAACGACTGATCCGAATGGTTTCTGGGACGGTAAATACAGAGGCAAGGAACTTGATCCGGGTGTTTATGTCTATGTACTTGATATTTTATTGATCTCAGATACTGAAAAGCAGAATTTTAAAGGAAATCTTACTCTGATCAAATAAGAAAGCACTATGAAAGAGATAATGAATATAATATTGGCTGCAGTTGTTTCGATAGCCTTCATATCGGGAACGAAGGCTCAGGATCCGCAGTTTTCCCAGTACAGGATGACACCGTTACTGATGAATCCTGGGTATACAGGTTTAAACTATGACCTCAGAGCAGTCGTAAATTACCGTGAACAGTGGAAATCAGTCGCTACACCGTTCTCAACAGCGGCATTTTCCTTTGACATGAATGCGACCAGAGATAAACAAAAGAGAGCTTCACTTGGTATTGGTCTGCAATTCCTGAATGACAGAGCCGGCGATGCAAGAATGGGAATGACACAAGGAAATCTTCTGCTCTCCGGAATTCTTGAGCTTGCCGAAGACAGTAAATTAAGTGTTGGATTAATGGGGGGATTTGGTCAGCGTTCTGTTGATTATTCTGCACTTCGTTGGGAAAGTCAATATGTGAACGGATCGTACCTTTCCAGTGCAAGTTCAGGCGAGAATCTTGCGTCGAATAACTTTACATATATGGATGCAGGAGCAGGTTTTGTATGGTCGTATGGAAAAGATGCCGGGTATATCACGCAAAACAATGGATTTAAAATGAACTTCGGAGCCTCTTTTTTCCATTTTGGCATTCCGAATGCATCCTATTTTAGTGTTGGATCCCAGAAACTTGACACAAAATTCACCGTCCATGCATCAGCTGAGATTGGGAAGGAAAATACAAATCTTACATTTATCCCTGAATTGGCATTTATTCAACAGGGCCCGCAACGACAAATACTTGTTGGAAACGTATTCCGATACCTTCTTTCTGAGGGTTCTCATGTTACGGGATTTGTGAAGTCATCAGCGCTTTCCTTGGGTCTTAATTACCGTGTTCAGGATGCACTCATCACCTCTGTGATGGTAGATTATGCAAATTTTTCTGTCGGTTTCAGCTACGACATTACCATGTCTAAGCTCGCAGCAGCAAATAATTCCCGTGGAGGATTTGAGGTAGCCTTGAGATTCGTGACACCAAATCCTTTTGCAAAAGTTTATCGATCAAGGATTTGACATCTAAATTAAGCCTTCATTCAACGGAGGGGCGCATTTAAAAAAAAAGTTGTTACTTTGGGTTCTTCATGGACCTGATGAATCGATTTTATCTGTTTTTATTCCTTATTGTTTGTGGTGCGTCGAATGTGCTTGGACAGAGCACGGATGATCCATCCCTGAAGACGTTAGATTCATTGGCATTTGCCGCGTTGGAGAGCAATTCGGCTGATGTTCTGGATAAAGCTGCAGACCTTTTGGATAAAAGTATGACGATCCGTCCTTCTTTTTACAGGGTTAATGCATACACCATCTTCGGAATTGTCAACAAGGACAGAGGATTTTATGTGACATCACTCGATTATTATCTCAAAGCACTCAATGCCGCAGAGCAGATCAAAGATATTCCACGTCGTTCAGCATGTTTGAACAATATCGGCAGCGTATACCAGTTACAGGGGAATTACGAACAAGCAATTAAATACTTTGATCAAAGTCTTGAACTTGAAAAGAAACTGGATGATCCTTTACAAAAGTCCATTCGCTATTACAATCTTGGTGAATGTTACAAGGACATCAACAATTTCGAGATGGCGCTCACTTTTTTCAATAATTCATTGCTAATCGAGAAAAAAGCAAACAATAACGAAGGTATTGTCTATGCACAGTTAGGTATTGCTGATGTCTATATCAATATCAAAAGACTGACCGATGTCCAAATAGTCCTGGAAAATATTAGTAAATTGATCAGGGAAAGTCAGATTGAAGAACAGATCATTTTTCACAAGTTAAAGGGAAAACTCCGATTGGCGCAAGGTTCGCTTGATGATGCCCTTGTTGAATTTAGAGAAGCAGAAATGATCTCAAAGAAATACAAGGTACTCACCAATCTTGCAGAATTATTCAAGTTACAGATCGAGATCTATGAATCCCGTTCTGATTGGCAAAGGGCATCTTCGAAATACAAGGAATACATTCAATTGAACGAGGAACTGAATTCAGCTCAGATCAAAAAACAGCTGGACGATCTCAATTTTCGGAATGAGCTCATAAAAAAACAACTAGAAATCGAGTTTGTGCAGGAAGAACGAGACCTTGCGATGAAGAACGAACAATTTGAGAAAGACCTGCGTATCTATGGACAAAAGATTACCTGGTTCATTGTTATCTTGTTGATCAGCTGCTTGGGACTAATCTTGTTTGGGGTTAAGAAACTTACTGACAGAAAAAAATGACAAAGCTAATAAAGAACAGATCCTTGATCTCTATTGTATTTGGAATCTACCAAATGC